>DASRES010000011.1 GCA_035651955.1 Acidimicrobiia bacterium | reverse complement strand
CCCCTCGACCATCTCCTCGGCCCGGAAGACGGGGCGAAGGTGCTCGCGCAGCGGCGGCTCGGCGGTGGGCGCATCCACCACGCGATGCGGACCATCGCGCAGTGCAAGCTGGCGTTCGACATGATGTGCGAGCGCGCGCTGAGCCGCGAGTCGCACGGCAAGATCATCGGCGAGCACCAGATGGTGCAGGAGAAGATCGCCGAGTCGTACGCCGCGATCCGGATGCTGCGCCTGTTCGTGCTCGAGACCGCGTGGAAGATCGACCAGACGTCCACGCAGGAGGCACGGACTGACATCGCCGCGGTGAAGTTCACGATGGCGAAGGTGCTGCGCGAGGTGTCGTACAACGCGCTGCACATCCTCGGCTCGCTCGGCACGACGGACCTGACGCCAATCCAGGCGATGTACGCGGCCGCGCCGACGATGGGCATCGCGGACGGTGTGGACGAGGTGCACAAGGCGACGGTCGCGCGCCGCGTGCTCAAGGACTACCGCCCGCACGAGGGCTACTTCCCGACCGAGTTCATCCCGTACAAGCGCGAGGAGGCGTGGAAGAAGATGCAGCCCGTCCTCGACGCGCGCCCCGAGCTCGCCCAAGCCGCCGAGAACTACAAGAAGTACATGGCGCGCCGGCGTTAGCGGCGTCGAGGAACTACTCTTTGACGAAGTCCGCGAGCGTCCGACCATCGCGGGTCCATGCCTTCCAGCCGTTGATCGCGGTCCCGTGCGCGGCGCGTCCCGCACTCGACGGCGACGTGAAGCGGCGCCCGTCCGCGAGGACGATCTCGCCCAGGTCGATCTGTGCCCGATAGACACGGCCACCGACCGCGTACTCCGCTGGCCCGTCCGGCACCTGGTCCAGGCGCTGGCCGTAGAAACGGCGGGACGCTCGCCCTGTCCGGGTGCGCGGGGTCGCTTCGAGCACTTGATGCTCGCGCTCGCCGTCAACAGGGTCAGGCGGCATGACCCCCGGCACGATCAGTTGTCCCTCTTTTTACCGAGGGACCCGCGTCTACGGATCGGTGAGCCGCGCGTCGACCCAGGCGACGACCGCGCCGAGGTAGTCCGGCGGTGTCGACGGGTCGGTGTTCGTCAACCCTGTGTGCGTCGTCACGACGTGCAGCGAGCAGTCGGGCGTGCCGTCGTCGTCGACGCACACCGGCAGGTTCATGGAGCGGCTGTTGCCGCTCGCGGCGATCGCCGCGGCGAGCGGTTGGTGGTTGCAATCGGTCGCGCCCATCGTCACGACGGAACCGTCACGCAGGGGGCACTGCATCGGCGTGCTGCCGCACGTGTTCGTGTCGCCGTGGTTCCAGATGTGCAGCAGCGGGACCGTGAGCTGGCCGCGGCTGACGAGCTTGTCGGGTTCGTTGTCGAGGTTGCCGATCTCCGGTGTGAAACGCTGCTGGATGATGCTCGTCGCGGCGCCGAAGGCCGGGTTCGAGCAGATCCCCTGCTGGTACGCGGCCTGCCCTTGCTCGGCGTTGAGCACGCTCGCGTCGCCGACGACGCCGGCCGGCGGGTCTTTCGACTCCTGCTCCGCCCACGCGACCTCGTACGCACCCGCCGACCCCGCGCTCCCGCCCGCGAGGAAGTACCTCGACGTGGGATACGTGGACTGCGCGAACGCGATCGCCGCCTTCGTCGCGACGAGCCCGTTGGTCGTCTTCGCGGAGCCGTCGGCATTGAGGTTCGGGTTGTTCGGATCCCGAACGTCCGCGCCGCTGTAGAGATCGCGGTTGCAGTAGGACACCGCGAGGACGCGGAAGCCGGCGGCGTCGTTGCGGATGCTCGTCAACAGCCCCGGATTCGTGAGCGTGGACTGCAGTGCGGACGCAGACTGCTCGGTCATCTGCTGCGTGTCGGGCCGCGGTGTGCCCGTGCTGTCGAACCAGCCGATCCCGCCCCCGTGCATCCAAACGAACAGCGGCGCCGACGCGCTCGCGGACGATCCGACCTTCGTCCCGATCACGAACGTCTGGTAGCCGCTGATGCTGCAGGGATACGCGTTGTTCCGGTAGTAGTCGTAACGCCAGCCGTTCAGCGTCGTGGAGCTCACGAGCGTGATCTTCGACGTGTCGCCCGGTGTCAGCAGGCACGACGAGCACAACCCTGCCAGCAACAGTGTCGCGACGAGGACTCCCGTCAGGCGACGCAGCGATCCCATCCGCCCCCCTGCGCTTCGGATACGGCCCGGATTGAACCACGGTCCCGGATCCTGCGCTCGGCGCGTCGCTGCTCAGCGCTCGCTCCATTGCATCCGGCCGGGACAGCCGCAGAAGCGGCAACGGGTAGCGTTGTCGTCACCGAGGCGGCGTGAGCATGGACGATCGGACAGCGGCCGACCGTGGCACCCGTGAGGCCCGCGCACTGCAGCGGGCGAACGAGGCTCGCCGTCGCGCCGCGCGCGAGCACGACGCGGCCCTCGCCGACGACGAGGCCGCGAGACACGCGGATACGTCCGCCGGTCGCGAGCAGCACGCACACGCTGCGAGCACGCACCGTGCAGCCGAGAAGGCTCACCTGGACGCGGTCGCGTGCCACGAGCGCGCCGCATCGCTCCAAGCGGAGCACACGCGACATCTCGACGGTCCCGAACGCGTGTAGGGCGACCGGCACGACCGGCCGAACCACGGCGCCGCGTCGTATCACGGTACGTGGCGGCTCGTTCGCGGCGTCGCGGAAGCTGTTCGCTGCGTTGTCAGAGCGTTGTGAAGGGCGGAGCATGGCTGGTCAACGGAACGCGTGCGGACAAGGGGTGAAGCAGACCGTCTCGCGCACTCCCCCTACCTCTCAGGAGGGCGCATGGGATCGCCCGGCGGAACGGGCTTCGGATACGAGCTCCGAGGCGAGGACGGGCACACGGTCGTGAGCGTTCACGGCGAGCTCGACATGGCAGGCGCTCCCGAGCTCGCAGCGTGCCTTCACCACCTGTGCGCGAGCGGTGTCATGCACGTGACGGTCGACCTCGCGGGTCTGAGGTTCTGCGACTCGTCCGGGCTCGAGACGTTCCTGCAATGCCGCACCGAAGCGGAGCGCCAGGGCGCCGGCTTGGAGCTCCGATCGCCGCAGCCGATCGTGCGACGGCTGTTCGAGCTGACGAACACCGACGAGCTGTTGAGCGACCGCGCTTGACCTCGCGTCGCGCTCGGCGTCGCCACCAATCGCTCGCACTCGAGTCACGCGATGGATGACCGCTTCGACGACCGAGCGTCGCACGCGGGACGGGACACTGAGATGCCGTGAGGGCACGAATGGCCGACGAGCGAGGTCGCGTCGCCGACGAGCGGGACAAGCTCGCAACGGAGCGCGACGAGCTCGCCGACCGGCGCGAGATCGAGGCGGATGCCGCCGAGGACGCGCTTCGGCGGCGCGCGCCAAGCTCCGCTGCGGCGCTCCTGGACGCGCTGGACGTGGTTGCGCCGCCCGGCGCTCGAACCGCCGCCGGCGCGAACAGCAGGCGGAGCGGGCCGGCCGCGCCACACCCCGGACGGACGATCACCGCGCGGAGGACTCGGACTGGGCGGGCGAACGGCGCGAGTTCCTCGCCGACGATCGGCAGGCGCAGGCGGACCGCGCGGAGACGCTCGACGACGAGCGCGAGGTGCTCGCGGACGCGCGCGAACAGCAGCTTCGTGAGCTGGCGATCGACGTCGGGCTGCACGCGGCGTCCGCGACGGCGGGTACCGGGAGCGCGCTCGGGTCCACGGTCTTCGAAGCGGAGCGCGGGGAGGCCGCCGCCGCGCGGGCGGACGCCCGGCGAGAACGGCGGCGCGCCGACGCGGACCTCGCCCGCCAGGACTTCGCTCGACCGCTGACGTCGCACCTCCTCGACATCGCGCGTCTCCTCGCTCACACGTGCGAGCCCGACGACGCCACGGCGCGAATCGTCGCCGCGGCGGCGCAGGTCGTACCCGGATGCGACGCCGCCAGCTTCTCGAAGCTCGTCGGCGACGACCCCGTGACGGTCGCAGCGACGAACCCCGCGGCGCGCGCCCTCGACTGCCTGCAATACGACAGCGGCCAGGGGCCGTCCCTCGACGCGCTCTCGACGCTGCATCTCGTGATCAGCGACGAGCTCGCGGCCGACTCCCGCTGGCCCGACCTCGCGGCCGCGGTCGCCGCGGCGGGTGTCGCCGTCGGCGCCATCGCGTCCCCCATCGTCGACGAGCGCGATCCGGTCGCCGCGTTCGGGTCGCTCAACAATTACGGCAACAAGGCCTGTGCCTTCGACGCCGACGCGCGCGAATGCGTCATGCTGCTCACCGCTCACCTCGGTGCGGTCGTCACACTTGCCGCACGCGCCGCCCAAGCGGACACGACGACCCGCCAGCCCTCCGAAGCTGTCGCGACGCGAGACGTCATCGGGCAGGCCAAAGGGATCCTGATGGAGCGCGACCGTCTCACTGCTGACGAAGCGTTCGACGTCCTGAAGCGCGCGTCCCAGCGCCTCAACCGCCGGCTGCGCGACGTCGCCGACGATCTGACGCACACAGGTGAGATCGCCGAAGACGACCGTGACTTCGGGTTCGGCCGCGCCCGGTCAACCGGCGCCGGCGCGGGCCGCTGACGGCGCGCGATCACGCCCGACGATCGAGGGATTGACCGCGCTCGCGAGACGGTGCGCACGAACCGTTACCGGGATGCCCTGCGCGGCGTTGGCCTCGAGCGCCTGGCGCACGATCGGCCCGGGCTCGCCGAACACCTCGACCGTGACCGTCGTCGCGAGCGCGAGCCCACGACCGATCATCTCCCCGGCGATCTGCATGTGGTGCTCGGCCGACGCCGCGTCGCCGTGCACCTGCACGAGTGCCACCTCCGACCCGGCCTCGTCGAGGCACGCGAGGTGCGCCCACACGTCGGGCTCGTTCGCCGTCACGTACTCGACGTATTCACGCGTCAACGCCGTGAATTCGTCGAGCTGTGCGGGGTCGACGCGGTGCGTCGTGATGAACACGAAGGGTTCCGCCATCTCGTTGCTCTCCATTCGCTCGGTCGCACCGGTGGTGCGAGGGGTTACGACTTGTTCCGGTAGAGATGCACGGCAAGCGGCGCGAATACCGCGATCAACACCACTGCCGCGGTGACGACCCAGACGACCTGTGCCGCGGTCGCGCCACCGTTCAGAAGCCCGCGCTCGGCGTCGACCAGATGCGAGATCGGGTTCGCGTCGACGAACGACCGCAGCCATCGCGGCATCGTGGCGGGCTCGACGAACACGTTGCTCGCGAACGTGAGCGGGAAGAC
The DNA here is from genome assembly GCA_035651955.1 of Acidimicrobiia bacterium. NCBI lineage: Bacteria > Bacillati > Actinomycetota > Acidimicrobiia > Acidimicrobiia bacterium. The sequence continues at coordinate 39,545 of DASRES010000011.1, read as the reverse complement.
GACGAGAAGGCTGACGCTCGAGACGGCGCTCGGTGCGCGCAACGTCAGTCCGAGCACGATCCAGATCCAGGCGATCCCGAAGGAGAAGAGCAGCATCAGCGCGACGCCAGCGATAACGCCGAGTGGATCCGCCCGGTAGCCCATCGCCACCCCGACCGCGATCACGATTGTCCCGGCGAGCGCGTTGCGCACGACGTCACCGAGCAGCGCGCCGACGAGCGCGGCGGGTCGCCAGATCGGCAGCGTCCGGAAGCGGTCGAACGTCCCGGTCGTCACGTCCGTGTTGAGGCCGACGCCCGTGTAGACGCTCACAAGCAGGAGGGTCATGACGAGCGTGCCGGGCAGCAGCGAGTGCAGATACCGACCGGTCGAACCCGCCAGCGCGCCGCCGAACAGGTACGTGAACAGCACCGTGAAGAGCACGGGGATGAAGATGACGTCGGCAAGCTGTTCGGGGACGTGCTTGATCTTCAACAGACCTCGCCACCCGAACGTGAGTGACGCAGTGACCCTGCCGGCCCGCAGCCGGTGCGGCGGTGTCGCCGTCACGGCCCTCATGCGACCTCCTCCACCGGCGCGTCGGGGTCGGCGCCGTGCCCGGTCAACGTCAGGAAGACCTCGTCGAGCGTGGGCTGACCGAACGCGAACTCGCTCACGGCGACACCGGCTCGCGACAGGTCCAGCAACGCGCGAGCGACCGCGTCCGGATCGGACGCGCGCAGCTGGAGGACTGCCCGGTCGCGGCCGAGATGGACGTCCTGCGCGAACGTGCGCGCGAGGAGCTCCGCGGCGTCGCAACGACGTTCGGGATCACGCACGCGCACGGTGACCGAGCCCGCGCCGACGCTCGCCTTGAGTTCGCTCGTCGAACCGTCCGCGATCACGCGACCGCGATCGAGCACCGCGACACGGTCCGCGAGCTGGTCGGCTTCGTCGAGGTACTGCGTCGTGAGCAGGACGGTGGTGCCCCCACCGACGAGACGGCGCACCATCTCCCACAGCTCGACGCGGTGGTGGGGGTCGAGACCCGTGGTGGGCTCGTCGAGGAAGAGCAACTCGGGTGCGACGACGAGACTCGCCGCCAGGTCGAGGCGACGACGCATCCCGCCCGAGTACGTCTTCACCTGACGGCCGGCCGAGTCCGTGAGATCGAACGCCTCGAGCGACTCGTCGGTGCGACGCTTCGCCGATCGCCACGTGTGACCGAGCAGCCGCGCGACGAGGACGAGGTTCTCGCGGCCGGTGAGATCGGGGTCGACCGATGCGAACTGCCCCGTGAGGGCGATGCGCGAACGGACCTCGTCCGCAGCGCGCGCGACGTCGTGACCGAGCACCCGGGCGCGACCGGCGTCGGCGCGCACGAGCGTGGCGAGGATGCGGATGAGCGTTGTCTTGCCCGCACCGTTCGGACCCAACAGCGCGTGCACGCCGCCGCGCCGGACGACGAGGTCCAGGCCGTCGAGCGCCCGTGTCGCGCCGAACGTCTTCACGAGGCGCGTCACCTCGACGGCGGGGCGCGGCAGGGACGGTTGGGTCGTCGGGGCGACGGTCACGATGCACCTCGGTATGGGACGATCATTGTCGGCACGTCGAGTATCGAGCTCAGCCACGACACGGTCCTAGCCTCGATGCTTGGCGATTCCAGGACGATCTTTGGGACCGGCGGCGCGGCCGACCCTGCGCTCCGTGCCGGCCGGCGACGACCGACGAGGTGACGACGATGGCGACGACACGACGCGTGAGCCGGCGGGGCTCGGGCCCGCCCGTCTACACGTACGAGCCGGTGTCGGGCATGCCGCCGATCAGCGTGGACCGGCTGGAGCTCGTCGACCTCGCCGGTACGGCCGGCGAGCACGCGCACGCGCACGACTTCCTCACCCTTGCGTACTTCGAGCGTGGCGGCGGCACGATCCGTGTCGGCTCGCGTCGCTGGGAGATCGAGCCGGGAGACGTGTACGTCGTCGCGCCCGGTGAGGTCGTCGGCGCGGTCGTCGACGCCGCGGGCGACGAGTACGGGCGAGGGTGGGCCGTCTACTTCCCGATCGACGGCCTCGGTGACGCCGTGCCGAACGCGCTGCTGTCGTGGCGCGCGCACCCGTTGCTGTTCCTCTTCGCGCGCGGTGAGGGAACGGGAGTGCAACACCTGCGAGTCCCGGCCGAAGACCGGCCGCGGTGGACGGCGCGGATCGCGGCGCTCGACGAGGAGCTGCGCGCGCGACGCGACGGGTTCTCCGAGGCGGTCGTCGCGCATCTCACGCTTCTGCTCGTCGACGCGGCGCGACTCGCAGCCGATCTCGTCACCGATCTGCGCGTCAACGAGGAACCGCTGCTCGCCGACGTCTTCGACTACATCGAGCAGCGATACGCGCAGTCCATATCGCTGAAGGACGTCGCCCGCGGCGTCGCCCTGTCGCCGGGCTATCTCACCACCGTCGTCCGCCGGAGGACGGGACGCACCGTGCAGGAGTGGATCACGGCGCGGCGGCTGTCCGAGGCGCGCCGCCTCCTCGTGACCACGGACCTCGCGGTTGCCGACATCGCGCGTCGAGTCGGCTACGAGGATCCCGCGTACTTCGTACGCACGTTCCGCCGCGCGCACGGGACGACGCCGTTGCGCTGGCGGCGCGCCGGTCGCCCGGCCGCGGACGCACGGATCGCCGAGAACGGCGATACTGAGCTCTCGGCCGTCTGAACCGGGGATCGTCGGGTGTTCGTGGGGCGCGAACGCGAGCTGACGCAGTTCGAGGGCGCGATCGCGACCGCCGCTGCGGGCGGTGCCGCGGTCGTCCTCGTGCTCGGAGAGGCGGGGATCGGCAAGTCGACGCTCGTCGCGCACGCCGCCGCGGCCGCCGGTGTCGAGCTCGTCGTCGGGCGCTCGTCGCGAGGCAGCGCCGAGACGATCCCGTTCGCGTCGCTCGTCGACATCCTGCGCGCGGTGCGACGCGCGCACCCGGAGCTGCTCGACTCACCGGACGCGGAAGCGCTCGCGCAGCTCGTCAGCCGGCGCGCCGCGGTCACGGGGCCGGAGTCGTCACCGCTGGCCGTGTTCGACGCGACCCTCACGCTCCTCGCGCGTCTCGCGGCCGTCGGCACGCGAGTGGTCCTGTTCGAGGACCTACAGTGGGCCGATCCCTTGACCTGGGACCTGTTCGACTTCCTGGCGCGGTACCTCGTCGACGAAGGAGTCGTCGTCGTCGGGACGTACCGCGCGGGGTCGACCGTGCGTGACGTCGAGGATCGCCGGCGCCTCGCGGAGCTGAGCCGGTTGCCGCTCGTCCGTCGCATCCAACCCGGACGCCTGGCGCGCGCGGACGTCGCGCGACTGACTGCCGCGGTCGTCGGTGATGCCGTGCCGCCCGAGGTCGTCGACGAGATCATGGCGCGTGGTGACGGAAATCCCCTGTTCACCGAGGAGCTGGCGGCGGCCAGCGCCGCAGGCGAGTCGATACCGCAACTGCTGTCGGATCTCTTCGCCGCCGACATCGGCCACCTCGACCACGACGCAAAGGCCGTCCTCGCGGCGCTCGCGACGCTCGGGCGTGAGACGCCGGACGCGCTGCTGCGCGCGGTTGTCGACGTCGACGACGCCGCGCTCGACGCAGCGCTGCACGCGGCGCTCGCCGCGGACGTCATCGTGCTCGACGAGCGTGCCGACGGATTCGCGTTTCGTCACGCGCTGATCGGCGACGTCGTCGCGTCGCAGCTGCTGCCGTCCGAGCGACGGCGACTGCACGGCCGGATCGCGGACACGCTGGTGACGAGGCCGGAGCTCGCGGCGACGCCGACGATGGCCGCGGGCGAGCTCGCATTTCACCTCGAGCGCGCCGGCGACGTCACAGGGGCGTTCCACGCGATGTTGCGTGCGAGCGACGAGCTTCAGTGCGTCGCGCCCGCAGCGGCGCTCGCGCAGGTCGAGCGCGCGCTCGCGCTGTGGGACCAGGCCGGCGCGCCCGACGACGAGCGCGCCCCGCGCGAGTGGCAGGCGGCCGAGCTGGCGTACGTGACCGGCGACGGTGCCCGTGCAGTGACGTTCGCGACCGAGGCGCTCGCGCGCCGTGCGCCCTCGCGCGGTGAGGCGTGGGGCCACGAAAGGTTGGCACGCTACTTGTGGACCGCGGGGCGGCTCGCGGAGAGCGAGGTCGAGTACCGGCTTGCGGCTGCGCTGGTCGACCCGGACGACCGCACCGTCGACACCGCGATCGTGTGCGCCGGGCTCGCGCAGGGCGAGTTCCTGTTCTGCCGCTACGCGGCTGCGCAGACATGGTGCGAGCAGGCGCTCGCCGTCGTGACCGATCCGGACGTCGACCGGGCGACGTGGGTGCACGCGACTCGCGTGCTCGGTCTCGTACACAGCCACCTCGGCGACACGGACGCCGCGATCGCGCTCTGCGAACGCGCTGCTGCAGCAGCCGAGCTCCCGGACGACCGGGCACTCGCCACGATCTACCTCGCCGAGTCCCTCCTGCACGCCGCGCGGTTCGATGCCGCCGTCGCCGTCGCGCTCGACGGTGCCGCGGAGGGACAGCGGGCCGGCTTCGATCGCAGCATGGGCGGCTACCTGTCGGCGATGGCGGTCGAGGGCCTGACCCGCCTCGGCCGCTGGTCGGAGGCGAGAGCACTGCTCGAACGGCTCGCAGGAGTCGACGCCGTCCCGCCGACGGCGCTGCGTCTCCGTGTCGCGGCGGCCGCGCTCGCGGCGCGTCGCGGCGAGCGCGAACGCGCCCGGGCCGAGATCGCGCGTGCCGAGCAGTTGCAGGTCGACCCGTGGCACGTGATCCACCTGAGCGCGGGACGCGCGGACGTCGCGTTGCTGTGCGGCGAGCCGGCGGTCGCGGCGAGCGCGGCCGGCGACGGCTGGACGAGCGAATGCGGACGGGACCACCGCTGGCCGGCCCGCTTCGCACTGCTCGCCGTCGCGGCCGAGGTCGAACAGGCACTCGACGCGCTCGCGCGGCGGGAGCCCGTAGACGTCGACGCCGTCGTGGCGTGCCTCGCGCAACGCGTCGCGGACGCACGCACGGCGTGCACGCGTCCGGACACGGGCGAGCTGCCCGTGGGTGTCGCGCCGTTCCTCGCGCACGCCGAAGCGAGCATCACGCGGCTGACGACCGGCGATCCGGAAGCGTGGGCGCGCGCGGCGGCCGCGTGGGACGAGCACGCCGATCGTTGGGGTGCGGCGGTTGCCCGTGTGCGCGAGGCCGAGGCCGCCGCCGCGGTCGGTGAGGCGGCGCGCGCGAGCGACGCTCTGCGCGCGGCGCACCACACCGCCGTAGAGCTCCAGGCGACGCCGTTGCTCGCCGACATCGACGCAGTCGCGACGCGCACGCGCCTGCGTGTGGAGCAGGAGCCCGTCACCGCTCTCGGCGCAAGCGACGCGTCGCGCCTGGGGCTGACGTCGCGGGAAGCCGAGGTCCTCGCGCTCGTCGCCGCCGGCCGCACGAACCGCCAGATCGGTGCCGAGCTGTTCGTCTCCGAGAAGACGGTGAGCGTCCACGTCTCGAACATCCTGCGCAAGCTCGGGGCGACGAGCCGTGTGGAGGCGGCGGCCGTCGCGCAACGCCTCGGGATGGCGTGAGGCGAACCGTGCGGACGAAGCGGCGCCGTGGCCGGACGGCCGGGACGGCGCTGCCCGAGGGAGCCGTCAGATCTGAGGGGTCGCGCCCGATGTGCGACCGGGCCCCTTAGGGCGAGGGTGGGCGCATGGCAAGCACCGCAGCGCACCGCACCGAGCCCCGAGGAGGCCAGATGCAGATCGCACTCGCGCTCTACCCGAAGTTCACGATGCTCGACATCGTCGGGCCGTTCCAGATCCTGGCCGACGTCCCCGGCCACGAGGTCGTGTTCGTCGCCGCCGAGGCCGGTCCCGTCGTGGACCACACCGGCCGGGCGACGCTGATCGCGGAGAAGTCCTTCGCCGAGGTCCGCGACCCGGACGTCGTCGTCGTGCCGGGCGGCCTCGGCGACACCGAGCTCCAGCCCGAGCTCGTCGAGTGGCTCCGCGCCGTGCACCCGATGACGACGTGGACGACGAGCGTCTGCACCGGTGCCGTCTACCTGGCCGCGGCCGGGATCCTCGACGGACTCGACGCCACGACGCACTGGGCGCGCGAGCACGCGCTCGAGCAGCTCGGCGCGCATTACACGACAGAGCGCGTCGTGGAGCGCGGCAAGGTGATCACCGCGGCCGGCGTGTCGAGTGGCATCGACATGGCGCTCGTGCTGCTCGACCGCATGTACGGGCCCGAGATGGCGCAGATGATCCAGCTGGCCGTCGAGTACGACCCGCAGCCGCCTTTCGACACCGGCGCACCGGCCAAGGCGCCCGCCGCGCTCGTCGACGTCGTCCGGCAGCTCATCGGCGAGGGTCCCGCGCTCCCCGCCCCGACCGCGGGAGGCGCACGATGAGCGCTCCGACGGTCACCCCCGACACGCGCACGCAGCTGCGCACCGCGTGGACCGAGGAGATCCGCGCCGCGCGCACCGCACGCGTGAGTGGCGACACGCGTGCGGAGTGGGCACACCTCGAACGGGCCCACGTGCTCAGCCAACCGCTCGCAGGTGCCCACGTCCGCACCCACGTCGCGATGCTCGCGACAGCGTTGCGTCGCCGCGACCGTCGCGAGATCGTCGGGCAGCTGTTCCGAACCGTCGTCGCCGGCCCGGCGTCGATGACCGGCAGGTACCCGGTCGGCAACACCGGCGGCGCCGACGTCAGCCCGTTCGCTCCCATGCCCGTCCCCGACGACCTGCGGCCGCTGCTGGCCGACACCGTGGAGGCATCGTGAACCACAGCGCGCACGAGACGACGACCGAGACGACCGACACGACCGCGACGTTCTCCACCGACGTCACCGGTCTCGACGACGCGACCGGAGCCACCGTCGTCGAGCTCCACGACGGCGCCACCTACGAGCTGCACATCGCGCCCGTCGCGAAGACGCTCGGTGACGACCGCGTTCGCATGCTGTCGTACAACGGGTCGATCCCGGGCCCGACGTTGCGCGTCCGGCAGGGATCCGAGGTCGTCGTGCACGTGCGCAACGACGGTGACACCGAGGCGACGGTGCACTGGCACGGGTTGCGGCTCGACAACGCGTACGACGGCGTCCCGTTCGAGACGCAACCGCCGATCGACGTCGGCGGCGAGTTCACGTACCGGCTGCGCTTCCCGGACGCCGGCCTGTACTGGTACCACCCGCACATCCGGGAGGACTACGGGCTCGACATGGGTCTGTACGGCAACATCGTCGTCGAACCCGCGGACGCCGGCTACTGGCCGGCCGTCGACCGTGAGGTCGTCGTCACGCTCGACGACGTCCTCGTCGAGGACGGGCGCATCGCCGCGTTCCACGAGGCTGGTCCGACGCACGTCGCGATGGGCCGCTTCGGCAACGTCATGCTGACGGGTGGTGAGACAGACCTCGCGCTCGACGCCCGAGTCGGCGAGGTCGTGCGCTTCTCCTTCACGAACACCGCGAACACGCGGCTGTTCAACGTCGCGCTCCCGGGTACGCGGATGAAGCTCGTCGGCGGTGACAGCGGGCGCTACGAGCACGAGACGTTCGTCGACGAAGTCCTCCTCGCGCCGTCAGAGCGGGCGATCGTCGACGTGCAGTTCGAGTCCCCGGGCACCGTCGCGCTCGAGCACCGCACGCCGGGACGCACCTACACGCTCGGCACGATCGACGTGACCGAAGCGCCTGGTCCCTCGTCGGACACGTCCGCGTTCGACGAGCTGCGGACGGACGACGAGCTGGCGGCGTGGCGCAGCCGGCTCGACGCGCACATCGCGCGCCCGCCGGACAAGAGCCTCGCCTTCAAGTCGCTCATGCCGTTGCTCTACGGCGACACGGACACGACGGCGGCCGCGTACACGTGTCCGATGCATCCCGACGTCGTCGCGACGGAGCCCGCCACGTGCGCGAAGTGCGGGATGCGGCTCGTCCCGCAGACCGCGAGCGCCGACGACGCGCACGACCACGGTGTCGCGCACGAGCACTCGCACGGCCACGAGACGGCCGACGGGCTCGAGTGGGAGGACCTCATGCCGGAGATCAACGCGGCGTCCGACGCGCAGAACATGATCTGGAAGCTCGTCGACACGAGCACCGGCAAGGAGAACTGGGAGATCGACTGGGCCTTCCGGGTCGGCGATCTCGTCAAGATCCGCCTCGTCAACGACATGGACCAGGACCACCCGATGCACCATCCCTTCCACGTCCACGGCGCGGGACGGTTCCTGATCCTCGCCCGTGACGACGTCGTCGAGTCGAACCTCGCGTGGAAGGACACCGTCCTCGTCCGCTCGGGGGAGACCGTCGACATCCTGCTCGACGTGACGAACCCGGGGTTGTGGATGGCGCACTGCCACATCGCCGAGCACAACCAGAGCGGGATGATGTTCTCGTTCCCCGTACTCGAGTCGTGACGTGGAGCGCGTGATGCACGACGAACGGCGTGCGTCCCGACGTCCACGAATCGTCGCCGTCGATCACGAGGCGAGCACCCGGGCGCGGCTCGCCGACGAGCTCGACTCCCGCTACGGCCGTCACTACGACGTCGTCGTGGCACGGTCCGGCGAAGACGTGCTCGCGGACCTCGACGACGCGGCATCCGCGGATGTCGCGCTCGTCCTCGCCGAGCGCCGCGACGACCACTCGCAGCTCCTCACGAGGGTGCGCGCACGGCATCCGCACGCCAAGCGCGCGCTGCTCGTCGGATGGAACGAGAACCGCTCCGCACGTGAGGAGGTCGTGCAGCTGCTCGCACGTGGCGACGCGGACTACTACGTCACGAAGCCGATGGGGTCACCCGACGAGCGCTTCCATCGCGCGGTCACCGAGCTCCTCGACGACTGGTGGCGGTTGCGGGGCCGACCGTACGACACGGTCAACGTCATCGGCGACGTCCGCTCGGCGCGCGTGCACGAGATCTGCGACCTGCTCCACCGGCACGACTTCCCGTACGCGTTCCACAGCGTCGACTCCGATGCGGGGCGTGCGGCGCTCGAAGCTGCGGGGATGACACCGACGCGGGAACCGGTCGTCGTGGTCGAAGGGCACGCGCCGCTCGTCGACCCCGCGAACCTCGACGTCGCCGAAGCGCTCGGTGCGCGGACGCGCGCCGGCGAGGGGACGTACGACGTCGTCGTGATCGGTGGCGGCCCGGCCGGACTGGCGGCCGCGGTGTACGCAGGCTCCGAAGGGTTGCGCGTCGCGCTCGTCGAACGTACGTCGATGGGCGGTCAAGCCGGGACGAGCTCGATGATCCGCAATTACCTCGGCTTCCCGCGCGGCATCAGCGGCGCGGAGCTCGCTACTCGGGCGCTCGACCAGGCGATCCTGTTCGGCACCGAGATGGTGTACGGCGGCGACGTCGTCGCGCTGCGTGCCGAAGGCCCCCTCCGGATCGTCGAGCTCGCCGACGGCACGAGTCTGACGACGCGGGCGGTCGTCATCGCGACCGGCGTCGCCTACCGCACGCTCGACGTGCCGTCACTCGACGCGTTGAACGGCGTCGGCGTCCACTACGGCTCGGCGATGTCGCAGGCGCGGGCGCTGACCGGCGAGCACGTCTGCGTCGTCGGCGGCGGCAACTCCGCGGGCCAAGCCGCGATCCACCTCGCTCAGTACGCCGCGCAGGTGACGATCGTCGTTCGGTCGACGTCGCTCGCGGCGAGCATGTCCGACTACCTCGTCAAGAGCATCGAGCGCACACGCAACATCGAGATCCGCTACGCGACCGAAGTCGCAGACGGCGGAGGTGACGGCCGCCTCGAGTGGATCGACCTCAGGGACCGCTCGACCGGCGTGATCGCGCGGACCGGCGCAGCCGCGCTGTTCGTCCTCATCGGCGCGGACCCCTGCACCGACTGGCTCCCCCCGTCGGTCGCCCGCGACGCCTGGGGGTACATCGCGACGGGCGGGCACTGTGACTGTCACGTCGACGACGACGCCACGCGTGCACCGCTCATGTTCGAGACGACGATGCCCGGCGTGTTCGCCGTCGGCGACGTCCGCCAGGGATCGGTGAAGCGCGTCGCGTCCGCGGCCGGCGAGGGCGCCGTCTGCGTCCGCGTCGTCCACGAGTACCTCGACGCCGAGACCCCGGGAGCTGACGGCGACCGGTCGTGACGCGACGTCACTACGCTCGAACGCGTGCATCACGCGGTCCACCGGCACGGCCGGCGCACCCACTGCCATCCGCACGACCGGCCGCACCGGCATCCGACGATGTTGCGAGCGTCCAGACCGGTCGCCGCTCCGTCGCGTCGCGATGGGCACGAACACGAACACGAACACGCGGCGGAGGGGCACCGCCACGGCCACTCGCATGGTCGGGTCGATCGTTCCATCATCCGGTCGCGGGCCGGCGTCCGAGCCGTCGCGATCAGCCTCGCCGTCCTCGCCGTCACCGCTGCGCTGCAGGCGGCGGTGTTCGTCCTCACGGGATCGATCGCGTTGCTCGCCGATCTGATCCACAACGGCGGTGACGCCCTCACGGCGATCCCGCTCGGGATCGCGTTCCTGGCGCGGAGCGAACGCGGGGAACGGTGGAGCGGGTACGCGGTGGTCGGAGCGATCTTCGTCTCCGCGCTCGTCGCCGCATTCGAAGCCGTGCAGCGGCTCGTGCACCCCGAGCACCTCAACTACCTCCCGGCGCTCGGGGTCGCGGGGATCATTGGCTTCGCCGGCAACGAGCTCGCCGCGCGAGTGCGATTGAACGCGGGCCGCCGCCTGGACAGCTCCGCGCTCGTCGCCGACGGTCGGCACGCTCGCGTCGACGGCTACGTCTCGCTCGCCGTCGTCGCCAGTGCCGTTGCGGTCGCAGTCGGCCTGCGCCTCGCCGACCCACTGATCGGACTGGCGATGACCGGTGTGATCCTCCGCATCACCTGGGACGCGTGGCGGACGGTTGCACACGGCGACACCGACTGAGTGCGCCGCTGACATGCGTTCCACCGTGCGTCGACGGCTGCGCCTCGCGACCGCGATCGGTCTGGCGGGCGTGCTCGTCGCCGCGGTGCTGCTCGTCGTGTCACATCTGCGCGGCACACGACGAGCGACGTGCACCGCATCCGTCCCGAACGAGCGTTACGAGCTGACGCCGTCACGAGCGGCGAACGCGACCACCATCGCGGCCGCGGGCGTACGCCTCGGGATGCCGGACCACGCGGTCACGGTCGCGCTGGCTGCCGCGCTCCAGGAGTCCCGGCTCGACAACCTCCCGGGCGGCGACCGCGACTCGGTCGGCCTCTTCCAGCAGCGACCGTCGCAAGGTTGGGGGCGCGCCGCGCAGTTGTCGGATCCCAGCTATGCGGCGACCGCCTTCTACCGCGCGCTGGCACGTGTCCCGGGGTGGGCGGAGATGCCGGTCACCGACGCCGCTCAACGCGTGCAACGCAGCGCGACTCCCGCGGCGTACGCGCGTTGGGAGACCGAGGCGCGCGTGCTCGCGCGGGTGCTGACCGGGGAGGTCGCAGCCGGATTCGCATGCCGTTTCGTCACGGTCCCCACCACGACGAGCGCGGACGAGGCCGCGAACGCCGCCGTCGCCGCGCTCGGGTCACCGGGCACCAACGTGCCGGTCTCGACGGGACGGGGCTGGACGATCGCATCGTGGCTCGTCGGCCACGCACCCACGTACGGAATCGTCGACGTGACGTTCGCAGGGTGGGAATGGTCGGCGACGAGAGGTACGTGGGAACGCGCGGGGGCGACGTCTCCGCGCGTCGAGTTCCGTGTCAACGCGTGACGTGATCGCCGTATGCGGCGGCTCAGCCCGCTGAGGCGACGCGGGAACGGGCATTCCGCGCGCTGCCTCTGGGACGTCCGACCCTACCCGGGCAGCCGACTCGTCGCGAGGCTGGACGGCGGACGTGGTCGACCATGATGCACGACTGGTACGGCGGTTGGGGCCCGGGCGGTTGGGTCGCGATGGGCCTCCTCATGCTCGCGTTCTGGGCCGCCGTCGCCGCGGTCATCGTCTACGTCGTTCGCTCGACGGGCCGGACACACGACGCGCCGGCACCGCGACCGCAGGCGCGCCCGGAGGACGAGGCGCTGCGCATCCTCGACGAGCGCTTCGCCCGTGGCGACATCGATGCCGAGGAGTACACGCACCGTCGCGAGCTGCTCCGCACACGGTGAAGGCCTTCCGCTCGCGCACGGGCGTCGCCGTCACGGCGACCGTTGCGGTGCTCGCGCTCGCGGCGCTGTCGACGGTCGCCGTCGCCGCGGTCGTCGGCGGCTTCCACACGTCGCGCGGCGCCGCGCGCGACATGACGACACCGGCCGGCGGCTGCCACGTTCCCGCGCTGCCGGGCAACGTCGTGAACGTCGCGCTGATGAGCATGGGCGGACCGATGGCGCGTCATGGCGGGCCCATGATGGGCGACTGGGCGGGAGGCGCGATGCGCGTGCGCGCCGACCGGACGAACGTGCCGGCCGGGACCGTGTCCTTCCGCGTCGTGAACGCCGGCAGCCTCGTGCACGAGCTCGTCGTGTTGCCGCTCGCGCCCGGCGCGCACGCGGGCGAGCGTCCGGTCGGCACCGACGGGCGCGTCGACGAGACCGGCAGTCTCGGCGAGGCGTCGCGCACGTGCGGCAAGGGCGCGGGCGACGGCATCGAGCCGGGCTCGGTGGGCTGGGTGACGCTGGAGCTACCGGCCGGCAACTACGAGCTCGTCTGCAACCTGCCCGGGCACTACAGCGCCGGCATGTACACCGAGCTGGACGTCGCCTGAACATGCGCATCCGTACCCGCGACGCGCATCGTCGCGCCCGCGCCGGTCACGTGTGCTCGGCTCCTTGTGTGATCAGTGACTGAAGTGAACGTGCGGCAGCACGCGGTCGAGCCAGCGGGGCAGGTACCAGTTGCGGTCGCCGATCAGCGCCATGGTCGCGGGCACGAGCAGGACACGGACGATCGTGGCGTCGAGGAGCACCGCGAGCGCGAGCGTGATGCCGAGCTCGGTCGGCGGGATCGGTCCCGTCATACCGAACGCGATGAACACGACGATCATCACCAGCGCCGCGTTCGTGATGGGTCGGCCGGTGCGCGCGATCCCGTCGCTCACGGCACGGCGGGTGTCGCCCGTCGCCTCGTACCGCTCGAGCCGCCCGGTGACGCCGAGACGACGAACGGTGAACATCTCGGTGAGGCGTTCGCGCAGGCTCGCGGCCGCGTCCGGCCAGCGGTCCTCGAGCTGGGTCGCGAGCTCACGGCACGCGCGTTCACCGGCGGCCGGATCGGTGTTCGTGAACGCGGCGGCGAGCTTCCGGTCGACCCACGCCTGCTGATCCTTCGGCAGATGGTCTCGGACGTTGCGACGCTTGTGCAGCGTGCAGCGTTGGATCAACGCGGTGTCGCCGAACACCTTGCGCACCGCGGTGGCGAGCGCCTTCGCACCGTCGATCACGACCAGCAGCCCGCCGTCGGCGGACAGGCCGCGGTCGACGAGGTCCGCGAGCAGGGCAGTGACGACGGTCTTGTTCTCGGTGTCGCCCAACCACAGGCCGACCGGCACCTTGGTGCCGTCGGCCAGGATGGCCAGGGCGACGACACAGCACTGTTCGGCGAAGTGCACGCCGTCGAGCATCAACACGCAGCGCCGCAGCTCAGAGAGATCGCGACTCATCAACTCGTCCAGGCCGGCCTGCGTCGCGGTCTTGAACCGGCGGCTCACCGCGACGTCGACATCGAATTCGTGTCGAGATCGTCGCCGACCGGTTCGTTCACCGCCGCGTGCCGGCGCGTCGCGACACCAACGAGCATCCGTTCCGACACCAGCTGCGACAGCAGGTCATCGTTCGCGAACTCGGCGTAGGTGTCGAGCTCGATCTCGTGGCCGTCGGTCGTGCGGCCTCGCGGCCGATCGACCCGCACGCGCCGTCCACCCAGCACGACCGAACCCGGGGCGTCGCCATGCCAGTTGCCGTTCCGGTCCGTGAGCTTGGCGTGCTTCGGGCCGCCGACCTTGGCGGTCATCTCCGCGTTCATCATCTCGTGCATCACCATCAAACCGACCGACGCGCCGACCGCCAACAGGCCCTCACGGGCCACACCGGCGATCGCCGCGAGCGACACACGCAGTTCCTCGGGCAGTTCGACGACCGCGGCCGCGTCGTCGCGCTCGACGAGACGCACAGCAGCTACGTTCTTGTTCATCGGTGGTGGTCCCCTTCCTTGCTCGGATGTCTTGGCGGACGCCCGACACCCTGCCAGCGGCAAGGTCTCAGGCGGGGGACCGCCACCTCACTTCAACAAGACCGGGGACAACCTCCCGCAGCTCGCTCGACGGGCGTGCCCTCGTCGCGAAGAAGGTCAAGCGTCTCGTGATCATGGACGGCCTGTTCCCGAGCGGCGGTCCCCCGTTCACGAACCAGGCTCTTGACCTCGCGGCGGCACGGGCCGTTGTCGGCGGCGCCGGTTGGCCCAGGCCGATCGCCTGGGTCGACGGCTTCGACGGCATCCGGACCCAGGTCGGCGAGACGCTGTGCACCACCGCATCACCGGCCAATCCCAGGCGCATCGTGTACGAGGCGCTGTTCGCGTGCGGACCGCCACGCGACGGCGACTGGGACGCGCCCGCGTTCCTGTACGCGGTCGGCGACCTCCCCGGCGTGTTCACCGAGCTCGGTCGCGGCGGCGCGGCCGTCATCAACGCGCAGGGCGGGCTGTCCTGGCGGACCGTGTCGCCCCGCCCGAACGACGTGTACGTCCACCTGCTCGACCAGCAGGCGCTCAACCGGCGGATCGACGAGTTGCTGCCGCTCGGTGCGCCGGCCCCGGCCCATCACCACCCGCACGCGCGACGTTCGTGAGCGCACTGAATCCGCCGGCGCTCGTGCCGTCGGCTCCGTACGATTGCCCACCATGGGCGATGCTGGCGGCGCCCGCGCCGGGACGGTGACCGTCATGTTCACCGACGTGGTCGAGTCGACCGCGTTGCGACAGGCGCTGGGCGACGACCGCGCCGACCGGCTGCGTCGCGAGCACGACCGGCTCGTGCGTCAGGCCACGGCGCAGCACCGCGGGACGGAGGTCAAGGCGCTCGGTGACGGGTTCATGCTCGTCTTCGGCGCGGCGGTGGAGGCGGTCGGCGCCGCGATCTCGATCCAGCGCGCCATCGAGCGCCTCTCGCGCCGGAGCACGGAGCCGCTGCGCATCCGAGTCGGGATCAGCGCGGGCGACGTCGTCTGGGAGGACGACGACTGCTTCGGGACGCCCGTCGTCGAGGCAAGCCGTCTGTGCGCCGCGGCGGACGCGGGCCAGATCCTCGCGAGCGACGTCGTCCGCGTCCTCGCCGGCACGCGGGGTGATCACCGGTACGTCTCACGCGGCGACATCGCGCTCAAGGGTCTCGCCGCGCCGCTGCCGACCGCGGAGGTGCTGTGGGAGGAGCAACGCGACGCGCGACCGCCGCTGCCGAGCGCGCTCCTCACCGCCGGACAGGTCGCGTTCGTCGGGCGCACGAGCGAACGCGAGCATCTCGTCCGCACGTGGAAGGACGCCGCGTCCGGCACACGTCGCGTCGCGTTCGTGTCGGGCGAGCCGGGCGTCGGCAAGACGCGTCTCGCCGGAGAGCTCGCCCGGCTCGCGCACGACGAGGGCGCGATCGTGCTGTACGGCCGCTGCGACGAGGACCTCGGCGTGCCGTACCAACCGTTCGTCGAGGCGCTGCGCCCCTACGTCGCGCACGTCGCCGACGACGAGCTCGCCGCGCAGGTCGCGCCCTACGGCGGCGATCTCGCGCGCCTCGTCCCGCAGCTCGCGGAGCGCGTCCCCGATCTCCCGGATGCGTTGCGGGCCGAGCCCGAGACGGAGCGCTACCGCCTGTTCGACGCCGTCACGTCGTGGCTGGCGAGGATCGCATCCGGTGCGCCCGTGCTGCTCGTGCTCGACGACCTGCACTGGGCCGCCAAGCCGACCTTGCTCATGCTGCGTCATCTGACGCGCACGGAGTGGTCCGGCCCACTGCTGCTGCTCGCGACGTACCGCGACACCGACCTGAGCCGTACGCACCCGCTCGCCGACATGCTCGCCGACCTTCGGCGCAGCCCCGAGGTGGAACGGCTCGCACTGCACGGTCTCGACGCCGACGAGGTCGTCACGTTCCTCAGCGCGGCCGCGGGCCACGAGCTGGACCGCGAGGGCATGCGCCTGGCCCGCCTCATCCACGACGAGACGGAGGGCAACCCGTTCTTCATGGGCCAAGTGCTGCGTCACCTCGTGGAGACGGGCACGATCGTCGAGCGTGACGGTCGGTGGTCGCGCGGCGTCGCGGGGGACGACCTCGGGATCCCCGAAGGCGTGCGCGAGGTCGTCGGCCGGCGCCTCGCGCGACTCGACCCTGCGACGAACGACGTGCTCGCCGCCGCCGCGGTCATCGGACGCGAGTTCGACCGCGACATCCTCACGACCGCGGCGTCTGCGGACGGAGAGGCGGTGCTCGACGCGCTCGAGGAGGCGGAGGAGGCGCGCCTCGTCACCGCGGTCGGCGGACTCGGTCGGTACGCGTTCGTGCACGCGCTCGTGCGGTCGACGCTGTACGACGAGATCCCGACGACGCGTCGACTGCGTCTGCACCGGCGCGTCGCGGAGGCACTCGAGGTGCGTGACGCGGACGCACATCTCGACGAGCTCGCGCACCACTTCGCCGAGGCAGCCGCGCTCGGCGAAACCGCCAAGGCACTCGAGTACGGCCGGCGCGCGGCGCAGCGCGCGCTCGACCGCCTCGCGTACGAGGAGGCCGCAGCCGACTACGAGCGCGCGCTGGCGAGCCTCGACCCCGAACGCTCCGAGGACCGCGCAACGCGCGCGGAGCTTCTGGTCGACATCGGGCGCGCCGTCTGGATCGGGGGTGAGCGCGCGCGTGCGCGTCAGCATCTCGACGAAGCGATCGCCCTCGCGCGGGAATGCGGCCGCGCGGACGTCTTCGCCGACGCGGTGATCACGAGTGGCGGGATCCGGGCGTGGACGGAGGCCGGCCTCGTCGACGAGCGCCTCGTGCAGCTCATGGAGGAGACCCTCACACTGCTGCCACCGGGCGACTCCGGCCTGCGGGCGATGGTCACCGCGCGTCTCGCCGCGGAGCTCTACTTCGCGGAAGGCGCGGACGACCGGCGGCGCGCGCTGTCGGACGAGGCGATCGCGATGGCACGACGGCTCGGTGACGTGCCGACGCTGGCGTACGTCCTGAGCGCGGCGCACTGGGGAATGTTTGTGCCGGGCAACGCGCCGCAGCGGGTCGCGGCCGGCCGGGAGCTGCTCGCGGTCGCCGAGGCGTCGAACGACCGCGGTGCCGAGGTGGTCGCGCACTCGTGGCTGCTCACCGATTTCGCCGAGATCGGCGACGTCGACGCCGTGAGGGAGCACTCCGCGCGCGAGACGGAGCTGTCCGACGCGCTGCGCCAGCCCGAGCTGCGTTGGGGTGCGCTCGTCCACGCGTCGGCATTGGCGACGCTCACCGGTCGTCTCGACGACGCGCAGCGGTTCGCCGACGAGGCACTCGCGGTCGGGCAGCAGGTCGGCATCCAGAGCACGATGCAGATGTACGGCGTGACGCAGATGGCGCTGCGCCGTCTCCGGGGCGGGCTCGAGGAGCTGGTGCCGCTCGTGGCGGCGATGGTGGAGGAGTACCCGCTGGTCCCGGCGTGGCGCTCGGGACTCGCGTACCTGTACCGCGAGCTCGGTGACGTCGAGCACGCGCGCGAGCAGCTCGAGGTGCTCGCGGTCCACGAGTTCGCGGCGCTGCCCCCCGACGGCAACTGGATGGTGGGCGCCGCGATCCTCGCGACCGTGTGCCATCTCGTCGGCGATCGCGCGCGAGCGGCCGTGCTATACGACCAGCTGTCGCGCTACGAGGACGCGGTCGTCTTGGCCGGGCTACCGGCCGACATCCTCGGCTCGGCGCACCACTTCCTGATGCTGCTCGCGGCGACGTCGGAGGACTGGGACGACTTCGAGCGCCACGCGCGCGAAGCGTTGGCCTGCAACGAGCGGATGGGCGCGCGCCCGTGGCTCGCGACGACGCAGGCGGAGCTGGCCGGCGTACTCCTGGCGCGCGACCGGCCGGACGACCGCGAGCGCGCCGACCGGTTGCTCGAGGCCTGTCTCGCGACGTGTCGCGAGCTCGACATGCCGGCGCTCGCGAGCCGCGCCGAGGCGATCCGCGACGCGGCCGGCGACCTTCGCGGAGCACGCATCCAGCAAGGGTGACCAACTGCGTCAGTCGCCGAGGGCGCTCCGCAGGTCGCGAACGTGCTCCTGGGTCTGCTCGAGCAGTGGCGCGAGCACGCTCGCGACGTCGGGGAGCCCGACCCCTTCGGCCTGCTCGACCCGATCGCGGTAGCGCTGGAGCTGCGCCTCTTCGAGCGCGAGATCCTGACGGAGCGCGCGACGTGGATCGGTCTCCACGGGAACGTCGGGGACCTTCGTCGACGGTGTCGCGCCGAGGAAGTCGACCTGGCGCGCGAGCGTCAACGCATGGTCGAGCTCCTGGCGCACGTGGACGGTGAGCTCGTCGAGCACGGACTGGTACTCAGCGCCCTTCACCGTCGAGATGTGCGACACGTACTGCACGATCGAGCGGAACTCGAGCTCGAGATCCTCGTTCAACGCCGCGATCAACTGACTGCGATCCACCCCCGCACCTCCAAGGTGCCGACTGCACGTCACGGGGGGCTACCCGATCGGCCCGGTCCGCATACGTGGTCCCGCATCAGTGAATGAATCTCGTGCGCAGCCGGTGCGACTCGTGTGCGAAGGTCGCGCGGTGGGGAACGACTCGAAGTTCGCGCTCGACACCGCAGTCAAGGCAGATCCTGCGGTCCCCGGCCGCTACGTCGCGGAGCTCACCGACGACTGGAACGCGCCGCTCAACCCGCAGGGTGGGATCACGACGGTCGTCGCGTTGCGGGCGATGATGGCCGAGCTCGACCAGCCGCACGAGCAGCTGCGCACCGTCAACACGGTGTTCGTCGCGCAGGTGCCGTCCGGGTCGCTCGAGGTCGACGTCGCGGTGTTACGACGCGGGCGCACGATGTCGCACGCGACGGCGACGATCCGCGCGCCCGGTGAGCGCGCGGGCCACACGGTCACCGCCGTGTTCGGCACGACGCGTGTCGGCTTCGAGTTCACGAACGTGACGATGCCCGTCGTCCCGCCGCCCGAGGAGTCCCGGCCGTGGCGCGACCCGCCTCCGGACGGCGTCGAGCTGCGCGGCATGCGGTTCGGCTACTGGGACAACGTCGAGAGCCGCGCCGCGTTCGGGCACCCGGCATGGGAGAACCACCCACCCGATCCCGACGGCTGCGCGTACTGGTGGCGGTTCGACGAGCCGCCGCGACTCTCCGACGGCCGTCTCGACCCGCTCGCGCTCGTCAGCGTATGCGACTCGATGCCCGGCGCGGTGTTCGAACGGATCGGACGCGCCGACGACATGCCCGTCGGCTACTCGCCCAGCGTCGATCTCAACGTGCAGATCCTCGGCGACGCGTACTCGGAGTGGCTCCTCACCCACACCGAGGCCCGCCACGCGAGCGACGGCTACGCGTCGGCGCAGAACTCGATCTGGGACCCCGAGCGCGGTCTCGTCGCGTTCGCGACCCAGACGATGTTCTTCAGCTTCCCGGACGGCGCGCCCGATCCTGCTCGCCTGCGCGTCGACTGACGCCGCCCACCGCCCGCGTCACAGCGGGCGGTGGCCGTCACCCGGCCCCGGTGTGACATGCACGAGCCGGCTCGGCTCGCGCACCTCGATCCGGTGCCACACCCCCTTCGGCACGACGATCGCCTCGCCCGCACCGAGCGGGTGGACACGTTCGACGCCGACGGTGTGCTGGTCGCCGCCCTGTTCGAGGATCACGTCGACGCGACCGGATACGAGGAACAGCAGCTCGTCACCGTCGGGATGGAGCTCGCCGCGATGGGGCGGGTTGCCCGTCAGCTCGGGCGCACCGACCGTGTAGCCGTCGACGCGGACGGGCGGCCCGGGCGCGGGATCGATCACGGACGAGGACCCGTCGCGCAGCAGCGCGACCACGGCACGACCGAGATCGAACGACGCCATCGCCCGATTCTCGCCCCACCGAGCTGACGACGCCACCGCGGCGTCACAGCGCGGACGTGACGACGCGTTCGAACGTGTCGACGTCGCCTCGATACGGGTCGGTCGGCCGCGGCCAGTGCACGACGAGATCGTCCACGCCGACGGCCGCGTAGCAGCCGAGCGCGTGACCGAACGCGCCCTCCGAGTCGAGGCCGGCATCGAGTTGCGGGCCCGTGAGGACCATGCGACGAAGCGTCGACGGGTCACGGCCGACGCGCGCGCAACATTCGTCGAGCCGCTCGATCTGACGGGCGACGGCCCGTGCGCCGTCGTCGGGCGCGACGTCCTCGCCGAGCGACGGGTCACCTGTCGTGACCCAGGAGTCGCCGAAGCGCGCCGCGAGCTCCATGCCGCGCCGACCGGTGGCGGCGACGGCAAACGGCGCTCGCGGCCGCTGCACGCACCCCGGATGGTTCGTCGCGCCGTCGGCCGCGTAGAAGCGGCCGCGGTACGTCGTCTCGGGCTGCCGGAGCAGGAGGTCGGTCAGCTCGACGAACTCGGCGAACCGAGCCGCGCGCTCGACGGGCGACAGCGGCTGCTCGCCGAGCACGCTCGAGTCCCAGCCGTACCCGCCGGCCCCGATGCCGACGACGAGACGACCGCCGGACACGTCGTCGAGCGTCATCAGCTCTTTGGCGAACGGCACCGGATGACGGAAGTTCGGTGACGCGACGAGCGGCCCGAGCCGGATCCGCTGCGTCACCGTCGCGGCCGCGGTCAGGGTCGGGACGCTCCCGAACCACGGGCCGTCGCGCAGCGTGCGCCACGCGAGATGGTCGTACGTCCACGCGTGCGCGAAGCCGAGCTCCTCCGCGCGCCGCCACAGCCGAGCCCCCTCGCTCCAGCGGTGCTCGGGCAGGAACACCACACCGAGGTCCATCACCCCATCCTCGCCTTCGCGCCGTCGACACCGTCGGTACTGTGGCCGCGCGTGCCGAGCTTCCCGACCGAACGCGAGATGTGCTCGTGGATCGAGGACGTCGTCGCGCGCGGTGTCCGCCGCCCGGGGTACGAGGCCGACCGCTGGACGGAGGAGTGGATCCACGCCGCGTTCGTCGACCTCGGGCTCGACCACGTGCGCTACGAGCCGGTCGAGTGCACGTACTGGCGCGACACGAACGCGCGACTCGACCTGCACGCGCGCGACGACGCCGCCACCGTGACGTGCTCGGCCGTTCCCCTGTCCGAGCCGACAACCGTCGAGGCGCCGCTCGCGCGACTCGAACGCGGCACGCCCGAGCTCGTGCGCGACCGGATCGCCGTCTACGACGTCACGATGATGACGTTCCCAGAACGGTTCCCCGTCAGCGCGCGCCCGACCGACAGCGCCGAACCGGGCTCGCCCGCTGCCGGGGGTTGGGCGTACGACCCGAACGACACCTTCGAGGGTCGTCTGCACGTGCTGCCCTTCGCGCCGGAGATCCACGACACGATGCAGCCCGCGATCGACGCGGGCGCGGTCGGGTTCGTCGGCGTGCTGCAAGGCTATCCGGGTGACTGCCGGTACTACGTGCCGTACGACGGTCGCGCGCGGCCGATCCCGGGTGTGTACATAGCCGAAGCGGACGCCGACCGCGTCTACGAGGCAGCCGCGAACAACGCGCTCGCGAGCATCACCGTCGACGCGACGCGCGACAGGACGACGACGCGCAACGTCGTCGGCGAGCTGCCCGGTGTAGACGACGAGTGGGTCGTCGTCGGCACGCATCACGACGCGCCGTGGGCGTCCGCGGTCGAGGACGGAACCGGCCTCGCGCTCGTGCGCGCGCAGGCGCAGGCCTGGGCCTCGGTGGCGGCGAACGAGCGGCCGCACCGGCTCGTCTTCGTCGCGACCGCCGCGCACATGGCCGATGGCGCGGGAACGCGCGCGTTCATCGCGCAGCACCGTGACGCGCTCGACGACATCGTGCTCGAGGTCCATCTCGAGCACGCCGCCCTCGACGCGACCGGCGCCGGGCCGCCCGTCGACGGCATGCCCGTCACCCCGCGCTGGTGGTTCACGAGCGAGATCCCGCCGCTCGAGCAGATCGTGTGGGACGCGATCCGGACGCACGATCTGGACCGGTCGCTGCTCATGACCCCGACCGCGCTGGGCCCGCGACCGACGACGGACGGCGGCTTCTTCCACGAGGTCGGCGTCCCGCTCGTCAACCATCTCGCCGCGCCGTGGTACCTGTTCGACCCGGCCGACACCATCGACAAGGTCGACCGGCGGACGCTCGTCGCGCTGACGCGCGCGACGTTCGACATCGTCGCGGCGACCGCGGGCAGGTCCGCCTCGACGATGCGCGCCGCGCACCGGTGACCGCCCCGACGATCGACGACATCCGTGACGCGAGCGCGCGCATCGCGCCGCACGTGATCCGGACGCCGGTCTTCACGAGCCGCCTGCTCGACTCCCTCGCCGGCACGCGCCTGCTGCTCAAGTGCGAGACGTTCCAACGCACGGGTTCGTTCAAGGCCCGCGGCGCGTGCAACGCGGTGTTCCGGCTCGGCGCGGACGACGCCGGGCGCGGCGTGGCGACGCACTCGTCGGGCAATCACGCGGCCGCGCTCGCCTACGCGGCAGCGCGGCGCGGGATCCCGGCCCACGTCGTCATCCCGACGACGGCGCCGCGCGTCAAGCTCGACGCCGTCCGCGCCTACGGCGCTCACGTGGTGCCGTGCGAGCCGACGCTGGCAGACCGCGAGCGCACGTTGCGCGCGGTCGTCGACGAGACGGGTGCGTGCGTCGTCCACCCCTACGACGACCCGGACGTGATCGCGGGCGCGGGGACCGCCGCGCTCGAGCTCCTGACGGACCATCCCGAGACCGGGCTCGTGATCACGCCCGTCGGTGGCGGCGGCCTGCTCAGCGGCACCGCGATCGCGTCACGCGCGCTCGACCCCGCCCGCGAGGTCTGGGGTGCCGAGCCCGAGACGGTCGACGACGCCTACCGGGCGCTCGCCTCGGGCCGTCGTCAGCAGAACGCCACCGCGGCGTCGATCGCCGACGGCCTGCTGACCGAGCTGAGCGACCGCACGTTCTCGATCCTGTCGTGCCTCGCGACCGGCATCGTCCGCGTCACCGACGCCGAGATCGTCGACGCGATGGGTCTGCTGTTCACGCGCACGAAGCTCGTCGTCGAGACGAGCGCGGCGACCGCGCTCGCCGGCGTCCTCGCGCTCGCGCGAACACGTGCGCTTCCCGACACGGTCGGCATCGTGCTGTCGGGAGGCAACGCCGACCCCGCCCGGCTGCCCTTCGACCGCGGAGCCGCGGGCTAGAAACCCTCGACGAGGTGCCGCGCGTGCTCCGCCTGGAGCAGCGCGGCGCGGTCGTGACAATTCGCGGCGTCGAGATGCCGCTCCTCGGCGACGCGATGCGCTCGTGCGGCCCGCTCGTACGCCTTTCGTCCGCCGGCCGACCCCGCCCCGGTCGCGGCCGCGTCGTCTCACTCGGACGATCCATCGGCCGCCGTTCTGCGCGCGACGCGCGCGTCCCAGCGAAGGGTACTCGCCGACGGCACGAAGCTCGGCGGGCGCCACCGGCCTCGCCGCACAGCCCTCGTTTCATGCGTCGCTCGTCTGGCCCGGCGCCGTGCCGGCGACGCATGGACGCTGTGACGGCCGCCGCCGTGCGCGGATCAGTAGTTGAAGACGAGTGCACCGCCCTGCGTGTACTCGTACACCGATGGCATGCCGGCGACCTCGGCGTTCGGCAGCCACTCGGCGTTCTGCATGTCGCGCGTCTTCACGCACACGGGGCAGGCGAAGAACCGGCCGCCCCTCTCGAGGTACTCGTCGTTCAGCGCGCTGGCCGACGGCGCACCGGGCACCTCGATCTTCTCGGCGAACCCCGGCGTCGCGGCGTGGATCCCGTCCTTGGTGAGGAACATCAGCGCCTGCTTGCCGGCGCGGAGTGCCTCGACGCCGACGAGGTAGGCGATCAGCACGTTCTCGGGCTCCTCGGCCCCGTGGTTCAGGCAGATGAGGACCTTGCTGTCGGGGGCGGCGGTGGTCGTCACGGCTGGTGCTCCTCTCGGGTGGTCGGGGATGTGCGGTGCGCGGCGGTCAGGTCGCGCCGTGCTCGGGCCAGAACCCGGAGCACAGCAACCTGACGCGGGTGATGCGCGCACTCGGACCGCAGCTCGCGTACGCGCACTGCTCGGCGATCGTCGCCTCGTCACCGAAGCGGCCGCCGCGGACGCGCACACGCCAGCGGAGCTGGAGCAGCGCGCCCACCTGGCCGACCGCGACGTCGACGACCTCGAAGTCCTCGACGTCGCCGAACCACGTCCCGAACGCGCCGCAGATCTCGTCCGCGCCCTCCCACTCGACGAGACCGCGTGGCAGCAGCGCGGACATCGTCGCGGCGGGATCGAGCGCGGCCGCGAGCCCGTCGAAGTCGTGCGCGGCGAACGCGTCGAGGAGCACACCCGCGACACCGAACTGCGCGTTGGCGGCCGGCTGAACCTCGGTCATGGTGTCGTTGTACGACGGGTCCGGCGCGTCCACATCGGGCAACCACCCGATCTTTCGGGCGCGCAACGGCACAGCGGCTCGCTGCCTCCGCGGCACGTGGGAGGATTCGTGCGATGCAGTCGACCTCGACCGTGCGGCTCTCGGAGCTCGTGGCGACGTTGTCGTTGGTGTCCGACCTCGGCATGGGCCGGCCAGTCGAGCGCGTGCTGCGGCAGACGGTGATCGCGATGCGCCTCGCCGACCTCGCCGGTGCGGGCGACGAGGTTCGATCGGCGACGTACTACACGTCGTTGCTGACGTGGGTCGGCTGCGCGGCCGACACGAGTGATCTCGCGGAGCTGTTCGGCGACGAGACGGGACTGTTCGCGGACACGCACGACGGCGATCTCGCGGGGATGACGCTGGCCGTCTTCATGCTCCGCCATCTCGGCCGGGGCCGCTCACCGGTCCGGCGCTTCAGCATGGCGAGCCGGTTCGTCGCGAGCGGCGGTCGCTCGGTACGGCAGGTGATGCTCTCGCACTGCCAGTCGACCGGCGAGCTCGCGCAGCGTCTCGGCCTCGGCGACCAGGTGCAGCGGCCGCTCGTGCAGGCGTTCGAACGATGGGACGGGCGCGGTGTTCCGGGCGCGGTCGGGAGGGACGACCTCGCGTTGGCCGCGCGCATCGTCCAGCTCGCGGACGCGGTCGAGGCGTACCACTTCACCGCGGGACGCGAGGCGGCCGTCGACGTCGCCCGTCGACGGCGGGGCACGCACTTCGATCCCGAGCTCGTCGACGTGTTCTGCGGGCACGCTGCTGACGTGCTCGCCGGCATCGACGAGGTCTCGGCGTGGGACGAGGTGATCGCGCTCGACCCCCGTCTCGGTGCCGAGCTGAGCGACGAGCAGCTCGACGCCGCGCTCGAAGCGCTCGCGGACTTCGCCGACCTGAAGTCACCGTGCCGGGCGGGTCACTCACGCGGTGTCGCCGCGACGGCCGCGACGGCAGCGACCGCGCTGGGGCTGGGTGCGGGCGACGTGCAGATGATCCGCCGTGCCGCGCTCGTGCACGACGTCGGGATGATCGGTGTCCCGAGCGGCGTGTGGGACGAGCCGGGCCCGTGGTCGTTGAGCCGGCGCGAACGCGCGCGGACACATCCCTACCTGCTGGAGCGCATGCTGGCGCGCACACCGTTGCTGGCCGACGTCGCGCGCTGCGCGTCGCTGCACCACGAGCGGCTCGACGGGTCGGGCTATCCGCACGGTCTGCGCGGCGACGCGCTGCCGCTGCCGGCCCGGATCCTCGCGGCTGCCGACGTGCACAACGCGCTCGGGCAGCCCCGCCCGCACCGCGACGCCGTCGATCCCACGCGCGTCGCGGAGATCATGCGCGACGAGGTGCGGGCCGCCCGTCTCGACGGCGAGGTCGTGAACGCGGTGCTGCGCGCGAGCGGTGAGCGCGTGCGCCGCCGGGCCGAGCTTCCGGGCGGTATCACGCCGCGTGAGGCGGACGTGCTCGTCTGCCTCGCGCGCGGCCGGTCGAACCCGGAGATCGCCAAGGAGCTGTCGATCTCGCGCAAGACGGTGTCCTCGCACCTCGAGCACATCTACGCCAAGCTCGGCATCTCGACCCGCACCGAAGCCGCGCTGTTCGCGATGCAGCACGGCTTCACCAGCGGCACCGCGGGCTGACGACGCGCGGCCAGAAAGATCGGGCAATCACCCGATTCGCTCCGCGCGCCGGCGGCGTAGAACCGCACCGTGGAGACCATCGACCGGGCGCTGGCGGCGTGGGGCGACTTCGATCCGGACGACCCCTTCCCGTTGTTCGACGAGGTACGCCGGCGCGCGCCGGTGCACGAGGTGACGCTCGCCGACGGTCACGACGCCTGGCTGGTCGTCCGGTACGCGGAGGCAAAGGCCGCCCTGAACGACCCGCGCATCTCGAAGGACATGCACGCGGCCCTCGCGTCGTCGGGCGGCGTCGTCGCGGAAGGCCTGCCGGGGCCCGCGTTCGCGCGCCACATGCTCGCCGTCGATCCCCCGGACCACACCCGCCTCCGCCGCCTCGTCGCGGGTGCCTTCTCGATGCGACGGGTCGAAGCGCTCCGCGCCGATGTCGAAGCGATCGTCGGGACGATGCTCGACGCGATCGTCGCCCGCGGTCCCGACGCGGTCGTCGACCTCGTGCCGTCGTTCGCGTTCCCGCTGCCGTTCACCGTGATCTGCGCGCTGCTCGGCGTGCCGGAAGCGTGGCGCGCACCGTTCGGCCGCTCGCTGCGCGACATGCTCGTGCCGACGCGCACACCCGAGGAGCTCGCGGCCGCGAAGCTCGCTTCCGACGACGTCGTCGCCACCCTGGTCGAGCTCGTCGCGCGCAAGCGACGAGAGCCGGACGACGCGCTCGTGAGCGCGTTGATCGGCGCGCGCGACGGTGAGGACCGGTTGAGCGAGCAGGAGCTCCTGTCGACGATCTTCCAGCTGATCGTCGCCGGCCACGACACGACGGCCAGCCTGATCGGCAACGCGGTCGTCGCGCTGTTGACGCATCCGGACCAGCTCGCTCGACTCCGCCGCGATCCGTCACTGGTCGCGAACGTGGTCGAGGAGGTGATCCGGTACGACGCGCCCGTACCGCACGCGACGTTCCGGTACGCGCGTGAGGACATCGAGCTCGGTGGCGTCGTGATCCCCGCCGGCGCGCAGATCGTCGTCAACCTGGCGTCCGCCAACCGCGACCCGTCGCACTACGCGCGGCCCGACGACTTCGACATCACACGTTCGAACGGTCGACACCTCGGCTTCGGCCACGGGATCCACTTCTGCCTCGGCGCGCCGCTCGCCCGGATGGAGGGCGAGATCGCCTTGGGCGAGCTGTTCCGGCGCTTCCCCGACCTGCGACTCGCGGTGCCCGTCGAGCGGCTCCACTGGGGGCACGGCGACGGGCTCGTGCTGCGCGGCCTGACGTCGTTGCCGGTGGTCGCGGGTCCCGTAGCGACGTAGCAGCGTCGGAGCAGTGTCGCAGCGGTGTCGTGACCGTGTCGGTTGCCGTCCGGCAGGCGGCAGACTGTCCCGGTGCAGGTGCTGTGCCCGACGCTCGTCGGCCGGGACGCCGAGCTGTCACGGCTCGACGCGTCGCTGACCGGCGCGCTCGACGGCCGGGGCGGGTGTGTCGTCCTCAGCGGTGAGCCGGGGATCGGCAAGTCGCGTCTCGTGCGCGAGCTGACGGCGCGGGCCGCCGCGCACGGCGTCCCGACGGTGTGCGGTCGCGCGGTGCCGTCGTCCACGAGCGTGCCGTACCGGCCGCTGACCGAGGCGCTGCTGCAGCTGCTGCGCGACCGCGACCTGCCCGACGACGAGCGCTTCGCGCCGTGGCGTGGCGCGCTCGGCGCGCTGCTGCCCGGTGTCGCGGAGACGGAGACCGCGACCGCGACGTCACCCGCGATCCGGGGCGAAGCGCTCGTCCAGCTCCTGCGACGGGTCGCGCCCGACGGGCTCGTCGTCGTGCTGGAGGACCTGCACTGGGCCGACCGCGACACGGTCGCGGTGCTGGAGTACCTCGCCGACAACCTCACCTCGGAACGGGTGCTGTGCGCGATGACCTTGCGCGACGCGCCGGAGTCACCCGCGCTCGAGCTCCTCCGACGCCTGCGCGGCCGCGCTGGCGTCGTGCATCTCGCGTTGGAGCGCCTCGACGCCCAGGCGATGGCCGCGATGGCGGCCGCGTGCGTCCCCGATGCGCCGCACGAGGTGATCACGCACGTGCAGCGCACGGCCGAGGGCGTTCCCCTCCTCGTCGAGGAGCTGCTCGCGTCGCCCGGTCTGCCACAGTCGTTCGCGGAGACGGTGCGCGAGCGCCTGGCCGACCTCACGCCCGACGCGCGCGCGGTCGTGGAGGCGGCAGCGGTGCTGGGTCGCGACTTCGACTGGGAGCTGCTGCCCGCAGTGACGGGCGCGTCCGTCGACACGGTGTGCGACGCGCTCGCGCGCGCACACGACCGCTTGCTCCTGACCTCCGACGGGCTGTCGTACCGCTTCCGGCACGCGCTGACCCGTGAGGCCGTGCTGGACGGGATGCTCCCACCGGCCCACCGCGCGGTCGCGGCGGCCGCGTTGGCCGCCGTCGACACGGCCCATCCCGCGCTCGACGGCTCCTGGCGCGAGGTCGCCGCGGACCTCGCCGAGCGGGCCGGCGACCGGCCGCGGGCAGGCGCGCTGCTCGCAGAGACGGGGCGCGAGGCGCTCGACTGGGGTGCGCTCGCCACCGCGATCGACGCGCTGCGGCGTGCGGTCGAGCTGCAGCGCGAGACCCAGGCGACGCGGAGCGAGGTGCTGCTCGTGGAGGCGCTCGCGCTCGCGGGACGGGCCGACGAGGCGTCCGCGGCGGGCGGCCAGCTCATCGCGCGTCTGCGTGACGATCCGGAGACCGAGCCGACGCGCGTCGAGGTGTACCTCCGTCTCGCGCAGGCCGCGGTCGCCGCATCGCGCTGGCCGACCGCGCGCAACCAGCTCGACGCGGCTCGCGCGCTGTGCCGGGACCGGCCTGCGCCCGCGGTGCGGCCGCGCATCGACGTCCTCGAGGCCGAGATCGCGTTCGCCGCGGACGACCTCGACGCCGCGCGACGGCTCGCCGAGGACGCTCTCGGCGCGCGCGACGTGAGTGCGGACGTCCGGTGCCACGCGCTCGAGATCGTCGGGCGCAGCCACCGGTTCGACGATCTCGTCGCCGCGCGTGACGCGTTCGAGCGCGCGCTCGCGACCGCGGAGGCCGCGAACCTGCCCGTCTGGCGGCTGCGCGCGCTCCACGAGCTCGGCACGATCGACCTCTTCGACCACGCCGGCATCGCGCGTCTCTCGGACGCGCGGCGCGCCGCCGAGCAGATGGGTGCGCTCAGCACCGCCGCCGTCCTCGACCTCCAGCTCGCCGCCGCGTTCACCTGCCGGTGGGATCTCGACGCGTGCGACGACCACGCGCGCGCCGCGATCGCGATCGCCGAGCGGCTCGCGTTGGACATCGTCCGTTCGAAGGCGCTCGCGATGCTCGCGGGCAGCGCGAGCATGCGCGCCGACGTCGCGGAGACCGAGCGCTACGTCACGTTGATGACGAGCGCTGCGCCGGAGGACCGGATGCTCGAAGGGTTCGGCTCCGGAGCCCGGGGCACGGTCGCGCTGCTCCGCGGTGACACGGAGGAGGCGCTCGCGCTGTTCGGGCGGGGCATGGGCGTCCTCGCACGTCTCCCCCACGCCGAGCCCGCCGCGATCCGCGCGCTGTGGCCGGTGCTGCTGGCGTCGGTCGGCGATCGGCGTGCCCAGCCCGCGATCGACGAGGCGCGCCGGCTCGGTGTCGCCGCGTTCCACCTGAACCGCGGGCTCATCGCGTACGCGGAGGCGATCCTCGCGGGGCGGGCCGGGCAAGGGCGCCGAGCCGACGAGCTGGTCGCCGACGCCGATCGAGCGTTCCGCAACTGCGAGGCCTGGGCCGAGCTGGCTCGCCTGCTCGCCGCCGAAGCGGCGCTCGCCGACGGCTGGGGCGATCCCGAGCGCTGGCTGACCGCGGCAGCCGCGCACTTCGCCGAGCGCGGGCTGCCGTGGCCGGCCCAGCGTTGTCGCGAGCTGCTCGCGAGCACGCGAGCGAACCCGTGGGCCGGCAACGGCATCACCGCGCGCGAGGCGGACGTGCTGCGTCTCGTCATCGAAGGGCTCGCGAACAAGGAGATCGCGGCCGAGCTGCGCGTCTCGCCGCGCACGGTCGAGAAGCACGTCGAGAGCCTGCTGCGCAAGACCGGTGCGCGGAGCCGCACCGAGCTGGCGGTCGCGAGCGCGTCGCCCGCCCGCCGGCGCAACTCGTAGCGACTCACGCGACCTCACTACGTAGACCGCTCCGCACGCCTACGTGGTCCTGCCGATGTGCGACGCCCGGCTGGCGTCACACCCTGGCCGCGGACACCGGTCCAGGAGGTCAACAGGATGATCCAGTCCGAGCAGGCGACCGCACGTGTGGCGACCGACGACGAAGCAACGGCCGTCCGTCGCGTCATCGAGGCGTACGCCGACCGCATGCGCGCCGACGATGTCGCAAGCATCGTCGACCTGTTCACCGAGGACGCCGCCGTCATGGCGCCCGACCTCGACGTCGCGGTCGGGCGGGCCGCGCTCACGGACGTCTATCGCGCCGCGCTGGACGCGGTCGCGATGGACTTCACGTTCACGTTCGACGACGTCGCCGTCTGGGGCGACACCGCGACGGTTCGCTCGCACACCGTCGGGACGAACACCGTCCGCGCGACAGGCGACCTCGTGCCCGGTCGCTACCGCGAGCTGTTCGTGCTGCGGCGCGGGACGGACGCGTGGAAGATCGCGCGCTACATGTTCCAACCCGTCCCGGAGCGGTCGTGAACCGCGGCCTGACCGGGCGCGGCAGCCGTCGTCCGTGGTGGTTCCTCGACGTGTTCGTCGAGGAGCTGTCGGACCGGGACGCTCGCCCGGTCGTCGCGCTCGCGACGTTGCCCGAGGGGGCGTCGCCGCCGCTGCACGTCCACCACGATCTCGACGACAGCTTCTTCATGTTGGACGGCTGCATGGTCGTCCGGTGCGGTGACGACGTCGACGTCGTCACTGCAGGCGACTGGGTGCCGTTCCCGCGCGGCGCCCCGCACACCTTCCGGGTGCTCGACGGCCCCGCGCGCGTCCTCATGGTTCACGCGGACGACTCGTTCCTGGCGTTCGCGCGAGCGATCGGCACGCCCGCAGACGCAGGCCCGCGAGCACATGGTCCCGACGCCGACACCCTGGCGCACCTGATGGCCGCGCACGGCATGGAGACCGTCGGCGAGTGCATGGAGGAGGACGAGGCCCGCGCGCTGCTCGTTCATAGGCGCGGCTCTCGCCTCCAAGGCGCGCGCCTCCACGGCGTGGACGTCCGCTCCTGATCGCGAGCCCGTGTCGTCGGCGTCCGCGCGCCGCGCGCCATTCGTTACGGGCGGCAGGGCTCGTTGCGCAGACTCGGGCAGGCCGGCAACGCGGACGGGACGAGCACGCCCGGAACGACCGGGAGGGTCAGGTTCGACGGCATGGCCGTCGAGAACGCGATCGACTCGGTCGCGGTGCCCGTCGGCGGCTTGGTCTCGTCGGACGACCAGATCGGCTGGGTGCCGTTCGGTGCCGCGATCGTGACCTTGATCCGCGAGCCGGCGCGGTAGACGTGTCCTTCGAAGTAGAGCGGGATCGTCACCGCGGCGAACTGTCCTGCCGGCATCGGCTGCGCGTCGGACGCCAGGAACGTCGGGATGGGCTCGAGCGGCGTGCTCGGCTGCTTGAAGATGTTGTCCGACGTCGTCGAGAGCTTGCGCTCGCTCGCGCGGATCCAACCGTTCTGCACGAACGTCTCGCTGCCGTCGGGCCGGACCTCGCTGATGGTCGCTTGGAGGTCGACGTCGGGCGTCGACGACTTCACCCACGCCTGGACCGAACCACCCCCGATGACGGACGTGTCCGTCGCGAGTGGCGCGGACGTGTACGACACCGCGGTGCCGGCCGGGTTGTGCTGCCAGTTCCACTGCCACTGGGACGCGTTGCCCCAGAGGCCGCCCGATCCGGTGTTGCCCGAGTAGTCGTTCGGCGGGAGCGCGGTGACGTCGGAGGTGTAGGTGTCGCTGCCGGGGAGGACCGGAGGCGTCGCGTTCAGCGTGCCGCCGGGCCCGAAGTACCACGTGCGCGCGGTCGTGCCCGGGATCGGGAACGCCGAGAAGGACTGCTCGAACGCCGGATACGGGTCGCCGGGGTTCGAGCTCGCGCCCACCAGGTGCCCGGCGCCGTTGTCGAACAGGATGCGAACCGGGGGCAACGCCTCGAACGCGGACAGCGCGCTCTGGTAGGTCGGCTGCAGCTGGATCGGATCGGGCGGCAACGTGACGACGTCGCTCTGGGGAAGCCCCATCGCCGCCTGGTAGATCACCGGCGCCGCGGCTCTGGTCGCGGCCTGGTTCACGATCGGCGCCTGGTGCGCGACGAAGAGCTGGAGGAAGTCGTACCAGCGGTCGTACGTGTACGGATCGAGTGAGTCGATGTGCGCGCCGTTGGTGAACGTGAACCACTTCTGGTTCGTGCCGGTGAAGTGCTGCGCGAGATCCGCGCAGTGGCCGCCCGTCTGCTCGTCCTCCCACTGGCAGGCGAGGAACGTCGGCACGTTGATCTTGTTCACGAACGTCACCGGGTCGAGCGGGTCGGCGACGGACGGGTTGTAGTAGTTGTTCGCGCGGATCTTGCTCATGAGGTCCGCGGCCTCGCCGTGCAGGACCTGGTTGTCCTTGCAGGTCTGGTCACCCGACTGGATCTGCTGGCTCGCGTACGGCTGCGTGCCGGGCGCGGGAGCGGGCTGTGCTTCCTGCTGGCGTTGCTGCGCCCACGCGACCGCGAACCCGGTGTTCAGGATCCCGCCCGGGTAGAGCGTCGTCGCGGTCGCGTCGAGCACCGACAGCGGCGCGATCGCTTCGAGATGCGGCGGCTGGAGCTGGGCGGTGAAGAGCTGGCTGATGCCGCCGTAGGAGATGCCGATCATGCCGACCTTGTTGCCGAGCACCCACGGCTGGTGCGCGATCGTCTCGATCACGTCGTAGCCGTCGAGGTTCTGGAGCGGCTCGAAGAAGTCGAACGCGCCGCCCGAGCAACCGGTCCCGCGCATGTTCACGTCGACGACCGCGAACCCCATGAGGTTCGCGAGGACCGCGATGCCGTTCACCGGCCCGGCCGGGTCCGCGTAGCCGTAGCCCGAGTACTCGATCAGCGTCGGGTACGGCGGCGCGTAGCTCGTGCTGGCCGGCAGGTTCGGAAGGTGGATCGACGACGGAAGGCCGGGCTCACCCGCGGGGCTCGTCGGCGGGTGGACGTCGATCGCGAGCTTCGTGCCGTCGCGCGTCGTGAGGTACGTGTAGCCGTTGTCGGGGATCGACTGGTTGTAGATGCCGGGATCCCACGGCGCGGCGGCGTTCGAGTGAACGGTCAGCGGACCCGACTCGGGCCCGCCCGGCTGCAGCCGCACGCGGTAGCCACTGCCGGGCGGCACGTTGCGGAAGAGCAAGCCGCCGAGCGAATCGGCGTTCTGCGTGGACAGCGTCGCCCCGGTCGGCGTGAGGAGCGACATCTGCGCGTTCGGCGCGAGACCGGTGACGTACACCTGCTCGGCGCTGCCCACGGCGGTGAACGGCGGTGGCGGCGGTCCCCCGGGCGTGCAGGCGACCGCCGTCAGGGCGAGGAGCACGGCGGCGCCCGTGGCGATGATGGTCCGTCCCGCCCTGCCCGTCCGCATCCCGCGCACCCCCCGATGACCCCCCGTCGACGCCGTGTGACCAGCGTGTTCGTCTTCGGGCGGGCTCAAACATCGCACCGAGCGAGCGCGGGACCCAAAAACACGCAACTAGGGGTTGCGCGTCCGGCCGGGATGTGCAACTATCGGTTGCGCGTCGGGACGAGCCCGGCGGCACGAGACCACGAGACAAGGAGACGATCATGGCCACCCGCTCAGGTTCCCCCGCTCCGCTCACCGCAGCTTCCGACGACTACGCCTACGCGATGACGGTGCACGCCTCGCTGCCCCAGGTCATCGCGGCGGTGACCGACGACGCGCTGATCCGCGGTTGGTGGACCGCCGCGACACGGTCCGAGCGTGACGGCGACGACGTGCGCCTCTTCATGGACAACGGCGCGCTGCTCGCCGGCTTCACGATCGAGCACGCGCCAGGAACCGACGCCGTCACGTGGACCGTCACCGAGTGCGTGCTCGACGACTGGATCGGCACCAAGCCCTCGTTCTCGGCGCGACAGAACGACGACGGCACGAGCGCGGTCGAGTTCCGCCACGTCGGGTTGCGCCCCGCGCTCGAGTGCTTCGACCAGTGCCGCGCCGGCTGGAACCACTTCATGCCGAGCCTGCACCAGTTCCTCGAGACCGGCGAGGGCCGGCCGAACCAGCCCCGCGACCCGTCGGCTTGATCCCGACGCCGCCTCCTCGCACGACGCGTCGGGTTCGGCGCCGACTGGCAGCGAGCACTGCCGGACGGCGCCGAACCCGACCGCGAAGGAGACTGGTCCGATGAGCGACTACACGATCGAACGTGAGATCGAGATCGACGCGCCCGTCGAGGTGGTGTGGCGCACGATCACCGAACCGGACCTGATCCGCACGTGGTTCGCGGACGTCGCCGACGTCGAGGCGCGACCGGGCGCCGTCGGGTCGCTCACGTTCCGGGCCGACAGCGACGCGCCCAACGTCGTCGGCATCACGGTCGTCACCGCCGATCGTCCGCACCGCTTCTCGTACCGCTGGGTGTATCCGCCCGGTGAGCGCGCGACGGAGACGAACTCGACGCTCGTGACGTTCACACTCGTCGCGGACGGCGACGAACGCACACGACTGCGCGTCGTCGAGAGCGGCCTCGACCAGATGGACATGACCGAGGACGACAAGCGGAAGTTCTTCGAAGAGCACCGACACGGTTGGCAGGTCCAGGGAGACCGCCTGCGCGACCTGTTCGCCGCCGGACGCGCATCGCCATGACCAATGCATCCGACGACGACGATCTCTGGGAGGCGGTGGCGGATCCGACGCGCCGCAAGCTGCTGGATCTGCTCGTCGCGCGCGGTCAGGCCACCGCGACGACGCTCACGACGGAGATGCCCGTCAGTCGGCAAGCGATCTCGAAGCATCTCGCGCTGCTGCAGCGCGTCGGCCTCGTCGACGGACACCGCCAAGGGCGCGAGGTTCGCTACGAGGTCCGCGAACAACGTCTCGCCGAAGCGACCGGAGCGCTGTCCGAGGTCGCCAAGCGTTGGGATCGCCGGTTACGAGTGATCAAGCAACTCGCCGAAGAGGCGCACGCCGCCGAGCGCGCGACGCGCGCCGAACGCGACGCGGATCAGCGTCCGACGACCTGACCTTTGTGGTCGACGGCTCCGTCACATCTCGCCGTGGCGAACCGGGCCGGCTGGTTCGTACGTGCCGAGGACGATTCCGAGCTCGGTGACGGTGACGTCGACGGGACGCATCGTCGCCGGGCGGACGCCCTCGTCGAACAAGCGGCGACCCGAGCCGAGCACGAGCGGGAACGTCATCAACCGAAAGCGGTCGACGAGCTCGTGCTGCAACAGCGTGCGGAGCAGGTTGCCGCTTCCCCAGATCTGCAGCTCGTCGCCGGGTTCGTCCTTCAGCGCGCGCACCGCTGCGACGATGTCGCCCGTCACGAGGCGCGCCGTGTCGGGGTGCTCGCCGCGCCACGTCGCGTCGGCCTCGCCGAGCGAGTGCGACACGACGTACTTGGGCCGCGAGTTGATCGCGCTGGCGATCGGATTGGCGGGGTCGGTCTGATCGGGCCAGTAGCCGCGGAAGATCTCGAACGTCCGGCGACCCAACAAGAACGCGCTCGCGTGCCCGTTGAGCTCGGTGACGAACTCGCCGACGGCCGGGTCCGCGAACGGGGCCTGCCAACCGCCGTGCACGAACGCCCCGCTCGGATCCTCCTCGGGTCCGCCCGGGGCCTGCATCACGCCGTCGAGGGTCAGGAACGTCTGAACGGTGAGCTTCATGTCGATGCAGACGACGCGCGCCACCGATTCTGAGCGCGTCTCACGCGGGATCACTGGTGACCGCGCCGGAACGGCGCACCGGGTACCGGAGGTGCAGCGCGCGCGTGCCTTGGACGACGACGGGATCGTCGAGCACGACGTGGCCGCCGACGAGCTCGCCGAAGTAGCGGATGCCGCTCCCGAACAGCACGGGCACCTGGCTGATGCAGAGCTCGTCGACGAGGCCGAGGTTCAACGCCTGCTGGATGATGTCGGCGCTCGCGATCGTGACGAACTTGTCGCCCGCGATCTCCTTCGCGGTCGCGACCGCCTCCTCGACACTGCCCGTGAAGGTCGTTCGCGGGAACCGCTCCGCGGCGTCTTCGGGCGGTGGACGGTGGGTCACCACCACCACCGGCGCGCCGGCAGGATGGTTGTCGCCCCAGCCGTCGGTCTGGTCGAACAACCGACGGCCCGCGATCAGCGCGCCGCAGCCCAACGTGAGGTCCCGCAACATCGGGGCGCTCGCCGCGTCGACCGAGAACGTCATGCCCTGCTGCGCGCTCGGCACGACGACGTCGCCGCTCCAGTACCAGTCGAAGAGCTCCGCCGGGTTGTCGTCGGGCTGGGCGACGAACCCGTCCAGCGACATGCACATGTGCGTCAGCACCTTGGTCATGCCCCTCACGACTCCCCTCGCGCCGCCGACTCATCGCTCGACGACGGACCCTCGGACGCGCTCGGGCGCCGCGTCGTCTCACGCTCGGGCAGTTCGATAGACCGGAGCGGGTACGTCGGCGAACAGGGTGGCGAAGGAGGGCACGCGATGCCGAAGGCGATCAAGGGGAATGCAGGGCGGAAGCCGCCCGAGCCGACCGCGAGCCACGCCGACATCGACGAGTGGTTCGAGCGCCAGGTGCCCCACCTGCAGCCCATCCTCCGGCACCTCGACGAGTCGATCCGAGCGACGATCCCGGGCCTTCACTACGCCGTCAAGTGGAAGCGCCCGTACTACGGGCTCCCGGAGCTCGGGTGGATCATCGAGCTCGCCGCGTACGACGTTTCCGTGAATGTCGTCTTCCTCGGGGGCGCGGACTTCGATGCCCCGCCGCCACTCGGCACGGCCGACCGCACCCGCTACGTCAAGGTGACCACGATGGAGGAGGCGGACGGACCGGAGCTGCACGCGTGGCTCGAGCAGGCCGGCCGAACCCCAGGCTGGAAGTAGCGCCCCCGGCAGGATTCGAACCTGCGACACACGGTTTAGGAAACCGTTGCTCTATCCCCTGAGCTACGAGGGCTGGGGCATGTGACGAACGTGGTTGCCAACGTGGCGACTAACCGCGCACGGCTGTCGCGTCCCGCGGTGACGGTAGTCGCCGTGGCTTGACGTGAACCGCCCCGGGTCTGGTGGAGGCTCCGTCCCTATGCGGGAGGATGGGGCCGATGGCAGCTCCGAGGAAGCATCCGGATGAGGTTCGCGAGCGTGCGGTGACGCTCGTATTCGAGTGGCGTCGCGCGCGTGGCCGCGACACGGGCGGGTTCAAGGAGGTCGGTGAGCAGCTCGGCGTGCACCCGGAGACGTTGCGGAACTGGGTTCGCCAAGACGACGTCGATGGCGGCCGCCGGGCGGGGTTGACGACCGTCGAGAAGGAACGCGTCCGGCAACTCGAACGCGAGAACTTCGAGTTGCGCCGCGCGAACGAGATCTTGAAGTCCGCGGCGGCTTTCTTCGGGGCGGAGCTCGACCGCCGACCGAAGAGGTGATCCGCTACATCGACGTGCACCGCGACAGGTTCGGGGTCGAGCCGATCTGCACAGCGTTGCAGTTCGCCCCGTCGACGTACTACGCGGCGAAGTCGCGGCCGCCGTGTCGCCGTCGCGTACGCGACGAGCAGCTGAAGCCACACATCGAACGCGTGTGGCGCGAGAACCGTTGCGTGTACGGGGCGCGCAAGGTCTACAAGCAGCTGCGACGGGAAGGGATCGTCGAGCCGCGCTGTCGCATCGAACGGCTGATGCGTGAGCTCGGCTTGTGTGGGCGTGTCCGGGGGGCTCGGCGGCGCACCACGATCCCGGCCGATGTCGGTGCCCGGCCGGCGGATCTCGTCGCACGGAGCTTCAAGGCGCCAGCACCGAACCGGTTGTGGATCGCGGACATCACCTACGTTGCGACGTGGTCGGGGTTCGCGTACGCGGCGTTCGTCACCGACGTGTTCTCCCGCCGGATCGTCGGTTGGCGGGTCTCGAAGAGCCTGCGCGCGGATCTCGCGCTCGACGCGCTCGAGATGGCGATCTGGACCCGCCACGGTGAGGACCTCAGCGGATTCGTCCATCACTCCGACCGGGGCGTGCAATACCTGTCGATCGTCTACACCGAGCGGCTCGCCGCCGAAGACGCGGTCACGTCGGTCGGCAGCCGCGGCGACAGCTACGACAACGCGATGGCCGAGTCGATCAACGGGCTCTACAAGGCCGAGTGCATCACGCTCGAAGGGCCGTGGCGCAGCGTCGAGGACGTCGAGCTCGCCACGCTCGCCTGGGTCCACTGGTGGAACACCAAGCGCATCCTCGAACCGATCGGCGACATCCCGCCCGTCGAGTCCGAGAAGATGTGGCACGAACAACAAGCGACGAGCACGGCCGGGAGCCCCGCCGGGCTCGTCACACAATGACCGGGTCTCCATCAAACCCGAGGCGGTTCACACCGTCGTACGCCACCGCCTGAACCGCCGCGGTGACCGCCAGCTCAACCGCGCGTTGCACACGATCGTGATGGTTCGGATGCGCCAAGACGCCGAGACGAAGATCTACGTACAACGTCGGATCGCCGAGGGCAAGAGCGTCCGCGAGATCAAGCGGTGCTTGAAGCGCTACGTCGCCCGGCGGCTCTTCCGCGAGCTTGAAGCGCTCCCGTCAACGACTTGACCCAACATAGAAGCGTCCCCTTATCACCGGTCGAAAACTGACTGTGAGTCTCGGGTCCACCGGTTGAGTGGCGCCGGCGTTGAGGCTGGCTGTCGGTGACGGCGCGTGACCCGAAAACTGATCGGCCCTTCGGGTGCCTTGAATGGGACTTGTCCGCGGCGTCGCCGGCACCGGCCCGGTCGCCGTGCGTTGGCCTGATCAGAAGCTCGTCCGCCGCGATGCGGCGTGACTCATCACAGTCTTGCCGCAGCGCCGCTCGGACCGGCACCGACAACGGTTCACTCCCTTGGTCAAGGAGCGGTGTCCATGCTGGCAGAACATCTCGACGTCGTCATCGGTGTCGACACGCACAAGCACACGCACACGGCTGCCGCGGTCAGCGGCACGGGCGCGGTCATCGAGTGCCTCACGGCGTCGGCGTGCCCGAGGGGCTATCGGCAGCTCCTCGCGTTCGGTCGCAAGCACAGCGCAACGATGTGGGCGATCGAAGGGACGGGCAGCTTCGG
>DASRES010000010.1 GCA_035651955.1 Acidimicrobiia bacterium | reverse complement strand
CCGGTACGACGGACGTCGTCGCCGTCGACGCCGACACCGGTTGGGTCGACGTCGTCGCGCCCGGTGGAACGTGGGCCCGGCCGCAGTGGCGGGACGACGGTTCCGTCGTCGCCGTCCACGAGAGCGAGACGTCGCCGCCGGCGATCGTGACGGTCGAGCCGGGTACCGAGCCGCACACGCGGTTCTCGCCCGCGCCCCGCGCGGTACGCGCCGCGTCGTACGCGCGCGCCACGACCGTCACGTACCCGTCGGAGGACGGGACGGTCGTCCACGCGCGTCTGCTCAAGCCGCATGACACGAACGCAGCACGGCCGTCGCCCGTCGTGGTCGCGGTGCACGACGGTCCCGCGGCGTGCGCAGGCGACGAATGGAACGGGCTCGCGCAGTACTTCGTCGAGAAGGGATACGGGTGGCTCGCTCCCGACTACCGCGGCAGCACCGGATACGGGCGGACGTTCGAGCGCGCCGGCCGGGGCGCGTCGGGTCTCGACGACGTCGGCGACTGCCTGTTCGCGGGTGAGTTCCTCGCGAAGCTCGACTGGGTCGACGAGGAGCGCATCGCGGTGGTCGGCCACGGCTACGGCGGCTTCCTCGCGCTCGGCACGCTGACGCGCGATCCCGAGCAACGGTTCGCCGCGGGCGTGTGCATCGCCGGCGACTGCGACCTGTTCACGACGTGGACCGCGTGCACGCGACGCCGCCGTCGCGACATCGAGGCGACGATGGGTCACCCGTCCGCGTACCGCGACGCGTACCACGCGGGTTCGCCGATCCAGCGTGTCGACGCGATCGACGTCCCGTTGCTCGTCGTCCACGGCGAGGACGACGAGGTCGTGCCCTTCGCCCAATCGTGCGAGCTCGTCGACGAGCTGCGCCGCCACGACAAGGTGTTCGAGTACGTGACGTACCGCGGCGCGGGCCACGAGCTCGCGGACCCGTCGACGCGTCTGCACCTCACGGAACGCCTCGAACGGTTCCTCGACTGGCACCTCATGTGAGCGTCCGGTCCAAGAGCGAGCGCGTGACGCCGTCGTCATAGTCCGCGTGTGAGCGAACCCGCCGCGGCAGCTCGCGAGCGTCCACGCCGGCGGTTTCTCGTTGCGCTGGCCGTCGTGGCCGCCTTCGCGTTCGCCGTGCGGATCGCCTGGGTGCTCGCGGTCGCGGCTCACTACGCGCTCGGCCACGACGCGCTCTTCTACCGAGCCGGCGGCGTCGCCCTCGCCGCGGGCCACGGCTACGTGAACTCCTGGTACATCGTCCATCCGCCGGTGACGGCGCAGTTCCCGCCGCTCTTCACGACCTATCTCGGCGTGTTCGCCTGGCTGTTCGGTGACAGCCGTCTCGTCGCGCACGTCGCGGTCTGCCTCGCCGGCACCGCGGTCGTCGTGTGCACGGGCCTGCTCGGGCGGAAGGTCGCCGGCGATCAGGTCGGCATCGTGGCGGCGACCGTCGCCGCCGTGTACCCGGGGCTCGTCGTACCGGACGGGTCGCTCATGGCCGAGACGCTCTTCACGCTCGTCGTGATCGCGAGCGTGCTCGTGGCGTACCGGGTTCACGAGCGGCCGACGCTGCCCGCGTGGACGCTGCTCGGGATGCTGCTCGGCCTCGCGACGTTGACGCGCGGTGAAGGCGTGCTGCTCGTTCCCCTGCTCATCGGGCCGCTCATCGCGAGTCGCGCGCGGGTGCCCCTTCGGGTGGTCGGCGGCGCGTCGGTCGCGGTCGTGGCTTGCGTCCTCGTGCTCGTCCCCTGGACGGTGCGGAACTACGAGACGTTCCATCATCCGGTGCTGCTCGCCGACGACTCCGGAACACTCGTGCGCGGCGCGAACTGCTCGAGCGCGTACGGCGGCCGATTACTCGGCAGTTGGGACGCGCTGTGCGACATCAACCCGGGGATCCACCAGTCGACGAACGAGGCCGTCGAGGCGTCCCGAGAGCTCCACGCGGGTGTCCACTACGCGTCCACACACCTCTGGCGGGTGCCGGTCGTCGTCGCCGCCCGCCTCGGACGGACGTTCGGCCTGTTCCGACCGGTGCAGGAAGTCCGCCTGGGAACGTCCGAGGGCCGTCCGTTCGGTGCGGGCCTCATGGCATGGATCGCGTTCTTCGCCCTCGCGCCGTTCGCCGTCATCGGCGCCTGGGCGATCCGCGGTCGTGGCGTGTACTGGGCTCCGCTCGCCGCCGTCGTCGCGATGGTCGTCCTGACGAGTGTCCTCAGCTACGGCAACACGCGATTCGGCGTCGCCATGCAGCCCGTCGTCGTCGTCTTCGCAGCCATCGCGTTCGTCCACCTCTTCGGCACGACGCGCGACCGCCTACGCCGAACCGCGCGACCGTCCCGTACTCCTCCCGACGACACCGAAGACGTGGCGCTCGGCGCGGCAACCCGGGAGTAAGGACCTGCTCGCGCGCGGCCGGTAGCCTCCCGCCGATGGCACGCGACGAGCTCCGTGTCGTCGTGGTCGGCGCCGGTCACAACGGCCTCGTCGCCGCGGCGCTCCTTGCGGGCCGGCTGGGTGCGGACGTCACCGTCCTCGAACGGCGCTCCCAGGTTGGTGGCGCGGCCGTCACCGAGCAGCCGTGGGGGCCCGAGTTCAAGGTCACCGCGCTGTCGTACGTCGTCAGCCTGCTGCCGCCCTCGCTCGTGCGCGAGCTCGACCTCCAGCGGCACGGCTACCACGTCTACCCGCAAGGCCCCTACTTCGCGCCCTACCCGGACGGGCGGTACCTCGCGCTGCCCGACGACCGCGCGCGCCGTCACGCCGAGATCGCGAAGTTCTCGCGACGCGACGCCGATGCCATCGACCGCTGGGACGCGTGGCTCGGCGCGCTCGCCCGCGAGCTCGGTCCGCTGCTGTCGACGATCCCGCCGACGCTCGGCTCGGCGCGACTGCCCGACGTGCGCGACACCGCGCAGCTCGCGTGGCGGCTGCGGCGTCTCGGAGTGCGCGGCGTCGCGGACGTGACGCGCCTGTTCACCATGAGCATCGCGGACGTCCTCGACTGGTTCTTCGAGTCACCGCAGATGCAGGGGCTCATGGCCGTGAGCGGGATCATCGGCACGTGGGCCGGTCCCCGCTCCGCGGGAACCGCGTACGTCATGGCGCATCACAAGATCGGTGACGTCGGCGGCGAGACGGCGAGCGGGACGAACGGCAAGCTCGGCGCGTGGGGCTTCGCGCGCGGTGGAATGGGTGCGGTCACCCGGGCGATCCGGCGCGCCGCCGAGGAGCGCGGCGCGCGCGTCCGCACCGACGCACCGGTCGCGCGGATCCTCGTGCGGAACCGCCGAGCGGTCGGCGTCGCGCTCGCCACGGGCGAGGAGATCCCCGCGGACGTCGTCGTCGCGGCGACGCACCCGCGCATCACGTTCCTCGAGCACGTCGACCGGTACGCGCTGCCCGAGCAGTTCGTCACCGACATCGAGCGGTGGCGGTCACGCAGCGGCACCGTGAAGATCAACGTCGCCGTGTCGAAGCTCCCCGAGTTCGCAGCGAAGCCGGGCTTCGATCCGGACGTGCACGGCGGGACGATCGTGCTCGCACCGTCGCTCGAGCACCTCGAGGTCGCGTTCCAGGAGGCGGTCGGCGGCTGGGCCGCGACACGGCCGTTCGCCGACGTGTGCATCCCGTCGGTGTTCGACCGGACGCTGTGTCCCGACGGCACGCACGTCGTGTCGATGTTCACGCAGTGGGTGCCGCACGAGTGGGCGTCCAAGCCCCAGCCTGCGCACCTCGACGCCTACGCGGACCGGGTCGTCGACGCGATGGACCAGGTCGCGCCGGGCTTCCGCGACTCGGTGCTGCACCGCCAGGTCATCGGGCCGTACGAGATGGAGCACGAGTACGGGCTCGTCGGCGGGAACATCTTCCACGGGGAGCTCTCGCCGTCGCAGCTGTTCCACCTGCGCCCGGCCCCCGGGTACGCCGACTACCGCACGCCGATCGCGCGCCTCTACCAGTGCAGCTCCGCGACCCACGGCGGCGGCGGCGTGACGGGCATCCCGGGCACGAACGTCGTGCACCAGATCACCGCCGACCTCCGAGCGTCGCGCCGGAGCGGGGCCGGGAGGTGACCGCGGGCGGCCCGCCCGATCTGCACCAAATCTCCACACCTCCGGCGGGACTGCCGGCGGCGCCCTCCATATCCTGAGAGGCAATGTCGTCGGGAGGGGTGGCTTCGCCGCGCACG
Organism: Acidimicrobiia bacterium; assembly: GCA_035651955.1. NCBI lineage: Bacteria > Bacillati > Actinomycetota > Acidimicrobiia > Acidimicrobiia bacterium. The sequence goes on along the minus strand of DASRES010000010.1, from coordinate 11,948 downwards.
GTGGTCGTGATCGAGGACGAGGCCTCGATCGCGGCCGCGGTGGCTGCCCGGCTCCGCAGCGAGGGCTACCGGGCCGAGGTCGCGGGCGACGGTCCCGCGGGGATCACTCTGTGCGAGCGGGTGCGTCCCGATCTCGTCGTCCTCGACCTCATGCTGCCCGGTCTCGACGGCCTCGAGGTCTGCAAGCGCATCCAGCGTGATCGCGCGGTACCTGTCCTCATGCTCACCGCGCGTGACTCCGAGACCGATCTGCTCGTCGGCCTCGCGGTCGGCGCGGACGACTACATGACGAAGCCGTTCAGCGCGCGGGAGCTCGTCGCCCGGGTGCACGCGATCCTCCGCCGTGTCGAGCGCGCGCCCGAGACCGATGCCGGCGAGGCCGCGCCCGTCCGCATCGGCACGGTCGAGATCGATCCCGCGGGCCGGCGTGTCCGCGACCGCGGTCGCGCCGTCCATCTGACGCCGACCGAGTTCGACCTGCTCCTCCATCTCGCGTCGCGGCCCGGTGTCGTCACGACGCGCGAGCAGCTCCTTGCCGACGTGTGGGGCTACCCCGACGGGTCGGGTGCGCGCACGGTCGACTCGCACGTGCGCGCGCTGCGCCGCAAGCTCGGGCCCGACATCGTCCGCACGGTGCACGGCGTCGGCTACGCGGTCGAGCCCGAGGACGAGACGACGGCGGTGCCGCGGTGAGCAGCCCGCTGAACCGCGTCACGTCGATCAAGATGAAGCTCGGCGCGCTCGTCGTGGCCGCGGTCGCGATCACCGTGCTGCTGACGTTCATCGGCGTCCACATCGGTGTGTGGCCGTCGGTGAGCGGTGTCGTCTCCGGCTTGATCGCGATCGGCATGGTGCGCGTCCTCGCGCGCGGCTTGACCACGCCGTTGCGCGAGATGGCCGACGCCGCGGACGCGATGGCACACGGCACGTACGACCGGCGCGTGAGCGAGACGTCGCGCGACGAGATCGGCGCGCTCGCCGTCGCGTTCAACAAGATGGCGGCCGAGCTCGCGGAGACGGACCGCGTGCGGCGCGACCTGGTCGCCAACGTGTCCCACGAGCTGCGCACGCCGATCACCGCGCTGCAGGCCGTCCTCGAGAACCTCGTCGACGGGGTCGAGCCCCCCGATCCGCAGACGTTGCGCACGATGCTCGCTCAGGTCGAGCGGCTCGGCCGTCTCGTCACCCAGCTGCTCGACCTGTCCCGGCTCGAATCGGGAACGGTGCCGCTCGACCGCCAGCCGTTCACGGTGCGGCCCCTGCTCGAGCACGCGGTGCGCGAGTCGCAGCTGCACGCGCCGGGCGTCGACATCGCGGTGGTGGTCGGCACGCCGGAACCGGCCGCCGACGGCGACCCCGAGCGCGTGCACCAGGTCGTCGCCAACCTGCTCGAGAACGCGCTGCGGTTCACGCCGACGGGCGGCAAGGTCGAGGTGGGCGCGCGGCGGGACGGCGACGTCGTGCGCATCGAGGTGTCCGACGAGGGGCCCGGCATCCCGGAGAGCGAGGCGAGCCGGGTGTTCGAGCGCTTCTACCGGGCCGACCAGGCCCGTTCGTCGACCGACGGCGGCGGCGCGGGTCTCGGCCTCGCGATCGCGCGCTGGATCGTCGAGCTGCACGGCGGCGAGATCCGTCCCGAGCGCCGGGAGCCGCACGGGTGCCGCATGGTCGTCACGTTGCCGGCGGCGACACGCCCGTACGCGGGTGCACCGGCCGGCGCGCCGGCGCCCGTCCCGTCCTGACCGCTACGCCTCATCCGCCACGAGGAGACCCCCATGCCGTACGCCCCGATCGAGGACGCGCTCCGCCGGATCCGGCGCGGCGAGATGGTGCTCGTCACCGACGACGAGGAGCGCGAGAACGAGGGCGACCTCACCATGGCGGCGGGGTGGGTGACGCCCGAGGCGATCAACTTCATGCTGCGGTGGGCGCGCGGGCTCGTCTGCATGCCCTGCGACGCGCACCGCCTCGACGAGCTGGAGATCGGCCCGATGGTCCCGCCCGAGCGCGCGACGTGCGACACCGCGTTCGCGGTGTCGATCGACCACGTGTCGGTGGGCAGCGGCATCTCCGCGCAGGACCGTGCCGAGACGATCCGCCGCGTCCTCGACCCGCTCACCGAGCCCGTCGACTTCCACCGTCCCGGTCACGTGTTCCCGCTCCGCGCCCGCCCCGGTGGCGTGCTCGAACGGCGCGGGCACACCGAGGCCGCGGTCGACCTCGCCCGCCTCGCGGGGCTACCGCCCGTCGCCGTGATCTGCGAGGTGCTCCACGACGACGGCTCGCCGGCGCGCCGCCCGTACCTCGAGATGTTCGCCGAGGAGCATCGCGTCACGATGATCTCGGTCGAGCAGGTCGTCGAGCACCGCGCGCGCGTCGAGGCCGGCTCGGCGACCGCGGCCGTCGAAGCTCCGCTGCTCCTGTAACCGCCCCGAGGTTTTGTGAAGCGTCATGCACACACTGTGTGGGCGGCTTCAGAGAACGGAGGCGGACGCGGGGGTCGCGCTGAGGTGCGCGAGGAACCAGTCGCGGGCGAGGTCCGTCACCTGCTCCATCGCGCCGGGCTCCTCGAACAGGTGCGTCGCACCGGCGACGATCTCGAGACGCGTCTCGGCGCCGTGCAGCGCGTGCTGCGCGTCGCGGTTGAGCTCGAGGACGTCGACGTCCGCGCCCCCGACGACGAGCAGCGTCGGCACGTTCACGTCGACGAGACGCTCGCGCGCGAGATCGGGACGGCCGCCGCGCGAGACGATCGCGCGCACACGGCCGCCCGCGTCCGGCGCGGCCCACAGCGCGGCGCCGGCACCCGTGCTCGCACCGAACCACCCGACCGCGACGTCCGCGAACCCGGCCTGCTGGACGAGCCACGCGGTCGCGTCGAGCAGCCTGCGGCCGAGCAGCGGGATGTCGAACACGTTGCGGCGGTCGGCGGACTCCTCCGGCGTCAGGAGGTCGAACAGGAGGGTCGACAGGCCGGCCTGCTCGAGCGCGGTCGCAACGCGGCGGTTGCGCACGCTGCGATGACTGCTCCCGCTGCCGTGCGCGAACACGACCGCGCCGCTGCACCCGGGCGCGACCGCGAGCCGACCGGGCACGCGCGCGTCGCGCAGATCGAGCGTGACGTCGTACGTGCTCGGGACCGCGATCGTCTCGCCCGTCGTGTGCTCGCTGCATCGGCGGTCGGCCGCGGCGAGCAGGTGGCGGACCTCGTCGTCCGAGACGGGTGAGAAGTCCTCGTACCACTGGCCGACGCTGCTGAACTGCGGCGGCGACGCGAGACAGACGACGTCGTCGGCTTCGTCGCGCAGCGCGTCGCACGTGTCGGGCGCGCCGACCGGCACGGCGACGACGACGCGCGCCGCGCCGCGGCGCCGCAACGCGGCGAGCGCAGCACGCATGGTCGAGCCGGTCGCGAGCCCGTCGTCCACGACGACGACCGTCCGGCCTTTCACGCGCACCGACGCCCGCCCCGGCCGCAGCTCCGTGGCCTGCTCGCCGATCTCGCGTTGCGCGCGTTCGACGAGGTTCCTCAGCTCGGCACGCCCGATGCCGAGCCGCGCGACGAGGTGCTCGTCGATGACGACGATGCCGTCCTCGCTCACGGCACCGATCGCGAGCTCACGCTGCATCGGTGCGCCCACCTTGCGGACGAGCGCGACGTCGAGGGGCGCGTCCAGGTCCTGCGCGATCTCGGCTGCGACGGGCACGCCACCACGCGGCAGCGCGACGACGAGCGGCTGCACGCCGTGCAGCGGTGCGAGCACCGAGGCGAGCCGGCGCCCGGCATCTCGACGATCGCGGAACGCCATCGCGACCCTCCCGTCGACGGGCGGTACCCAGATGCTCTACCCACGAGCGTCCCGAGGCAACGCGGCCCGAGGCAACGCAGCCGGCGACAGCCCGTCGCTCGCTCATGTCGTCGCTCGCGGCGCCTTCGGCGCCGGGCCGCTGTGGCCACCGCTTCCGCTCGCCTCTCGGCTCGCTCGCTTAGCGCACGAGCGACAGCACCAGGCCGGCCTGCCCGAGGTGGTACGTGACGATGATCGCGACGGGCATCCACGCCCGCGGCCGCACGAACCGCTCCCACGCGATGAGCGTGTCGGACGCGAAGAACAGCACCGCACCGACGGCCGCGAGCCACGGGCCCGCCGCGAGCGCGCTCACGACCATGGCCGAGATCACGACCATGTACGCGACGACCGGGCCGACGAGCTCGCGCTGACCGCCGTCCGCCATCGCGCGCAGGATGCGCGACGCAAGCACCACGCCGACGCACGCGACGATCACCGCCGCGACCATGATCGCCCACCACGGGCCCGGGTGCAGGTCGATGCCGACCGTGTACGCGACGTGGCCGAGAAGGAACGAGCCGAGGCCGGCGACGAACAGGTCCCGCGGGACCATCAGGAAGACGTCGCCCGCGAGCGACAGCACCAGCGCGGCAACGAACCACGCGCGGCGGTCGGCGTGCCGCGGGTCGAGGACCACGGCGAGCGCGACGAGCAGCGCGAGCGTCGCGGGCTTGGCGACGTACTCGATGCGCTTCGCTCCGGCCGCGACGGCGACCCAGTCGACGACGGCCGCCACGCCGGCGACAGCGAGCAGGACCCACGCGGTCACGGTCACGGTCCGACGGTTTAGCCTCCGGGCATGCGCACCGACACGATCACCCTGCAGACGCCCGACGGCCCGATGGAGTGCTTCGAGGCGATCCCCGACGAGGCGGGCGCCGGGGTCGTCGTGATCCAGGAGGCGTTCGGCGTCAACGAGCACATCTCCGACGTCGCCACGCGCTTCGCGAACGAGGGCTATCGCGCGATCGCGCCCGCGCTGTACCACCGTGCTGGCGGCGGCACCGCGCCGTACGACGACTTCTCGAAGGTCATGCCGCTCATGCAGGGCGTGAACGACGAGACGTTCCTCATGGACGTCGACGCAGCCCTCGCGCATCTGCGCGACGCGGGCATCCCGCCGGAGCGGACGGGCATCGTCGGGTTCTGCATGGGGGGCCGGGTGACGTTCCTCGTCGCGCTGCGCCGAAAGCTCGGTGCCGCGGTCGGGTTCTACGGCGGCGGGATCGTCACGCAACGCCGGCCCGACATGCCGAGCCTCATCGGCGACGCGACGCAGCTGCAGACACCGTGGCTCGGGTTGTTCGGCGACGAGGACCAGTCGATCCCCGCCGAGGACGTCGAGAAGCTGCGCGCCGCGCTCGAAGCCGACGCGAAGCCCGACACCGAGATCGTGCGGTACCCGGGCGCGCAGCACGGGTTCTTCTGCGACCTGCGCGACAGCTACGACGCGGATGCGGCCGCGGACGCGTGGCCACGCACGCTGCGCTGGTTCCGGCAGTACCTGCGCCTCTAACCCCCAGTGCGCCGTCAGGGCGCGAGCCGCTCGATCACCCAGCGGCCGCCGTCGCGCCGGTAGCGCACGCGGTCGTGCAGGCGATCCGCACGGCTCTCCCAGAACTCGAAGACGTCGGGCCGCACGACGTAGCCACCCCAGTGCTCCGGCCGCGGCACGCCACCGTCGGCGAAGCGCGCCGACGCCTCGGTCGCGGCGCGCTCCAACTCGGCCCGGTCCGCGACGACCTCGCTCTGCGGCGAGACGTACGCACTCACCCGGCTGCCGAAGGGCCGCGCCGCCCAGTACTCGTCGGCGCGTGTCCCACTGGTGCGCGTGACGGTTCCCTCGACGCGGACCTGCCGGTCCTGCTCGCGCCAGTGCAGGATCAGCGCGGCGCGCGGGTTCTCGGCGAGCTCCCGGCCCTTGCGGCTCTCGTAGTTCGTGAAGAACACGAGCCCGTCGCCATCGATGCCGCGCAGCAGCACCATGCGCGCCGAGACGTGTCCGTCGCGCGTTGCGGTCGCGAGCGTCATCGCGTCGGGCTGACGAACACCCTCACGTTCGGCGGCGTCGTACCAGGCGCGCAACTGGCGGATCGGGTCGGCGTCGACGTGGTGCTCGTCGAGCCCACCGGTCATCGACGAGCGAGGCGCACGTACTGGCGGTACGACAGCCGGCGGACGCGCGGGAACCGGTACAGCTTCTCGTCGATCCAGGCGCACGCTTCTTCGCCGTGCCCGCGCAGCACGTACGCCGACGCGAGTCGTGCGAGGAAGAGCTCGGGGTACTCGACGTCGACGTCGAAGCGACGGCGAAACGCGTCCACTTCCTGGGGCTGGAGCGGGAACTCGTCGTCGTCGCCGTACTTCGGGATGCCGAACCGTCCGGCGAGATGCTCGCGGCACCAGACGAGCGTCCGGCTCATCGCGCTGTTCTCGTAGAAGAAGGCGCGCCCGCCCGGGTCGAGCGAATCGGCGAGGACGTCCACGAAGCGGTCGAACGGCTCGAGATGATGCAGGATCATCGAACCGAACGCGGCGTCGAACGGACCGAGCGCGGCGATGTCGAACGCGTCCGACACGACCGCGCGGACGTTCGTGATGCCGCGCTCGCCGCAGTACTCCTGGAGGTGCGAGACGGCGACGGCGCTGGTGTCGACGGCCGTGACGTTCGCGCCGGCACGAGCGAAGAAGAGCGAGTACTCACCCGCTCCGCAGCCGAGGTCGAGCAGCCGCCGACCGGCCAGGTCGCCGAAGTGCTTCCTCGCCGCCGCGCCGACGTCGTCGTCCTCGGGAATCTCGTCGACGGCCTGTGCCGAATAGACCCGGTCCCAGTGCGCGCGAGCGCCGCCGTCGCGCGACGAAGCGGCGTCGTTCGTGGACAAGCGAACCTCCCGGACAGGCGGCGACCCGCAGACGGTGGAGTGTACGGCCTCGCGTCGCGTCACCGGACCTGGCTGTTCATACCGCGTGAAGTGGCCATCTTGACGCCCTCTGTAGTCGGCGCGACTCTCAGAGTGGTGAGGGCCGACAGAAAGGCGAACGATGCGCACGCGGCGCCACCACACTTCCTCATCCTCCGAAGCCGTCCCCGCTGCTGATGGCTCGACCATCGATCGACGGACCGTCCTGAAGTTCGGCGGCGCGTCCGCGGCGGGTCTCGCCGCGGTAGCGGCCACCGAAGCGCTCGGCGCCCGGCCTGCTGGCGCAACCGTCGACGTCCACCCTGGCAGCTACGTCGTCGCCGCGAACAACGCGCTCGCCGTGTGGAAGAACCTCGCCGACGCGCAGTGCACCGGAACGAACGACCACACGACGATTCAGTCCGCCATCACGGCAGCCACGAACTCGGGCGCGAACGGTTCGGTCGTGGAACTCTCGGAAGGCGACTTCTACCTCGGCGGTTCGATCTCGATCCCCTCGAACGTCATCCTCGTCGGGCAGGGTGCGAACGCCACGATCCTCCACTTCCAGCCGACGACCGGAAGCGCGATCCAGATCATCGGGAGCGGGACGAGCTCTCACGTCCAGTACTCGGGGCTGCGTGCGCTTCAGCTTCTCGGATCCGCAAGCCAGAGCACGTCACCTATCGGCATCGACATCCAGTACGCCGACAATCTCACGCTCGAAGAGCTGCGTGTTTACTCGTTCTACGGCTACGGCATCCGCGGCATCGAGTGGCAGGACACCGAGATCCGGCACTGCCGGTTCGACTGGTGCGGCTCGCCGAACGGTTCCGGTCAGGCCGCCGTCGACATCAACATCTCCTCGACGTCCGACTCGGACTCACTGCGCTTCACCGACTGCACCTGGGAGACGTGCCGCGACCGCGATGTCCGGATCGCGGGCAACGGTTCAGCGAACCGCTCCAACAAGGTCCGCTTCCGGGGTTGCAAGTTCGAGCAATCGACCCGGGTGCGAGGCACCGAGCGCGTACTCGTGACGGGTGCCGGCGACCTGATCAACTTCGAGGGCTGCGACTTCGTGGTCGGCGGTGGCTTCGACACCGGTTGGTCGACCAAACTCGACTCGCTGCTGCACATTGTGCAGAGCACGGCTGTCAACGTGCGCGACTGCCTCTTCACCTCCCAGGGCGCCGGTGGCGCGCAGCTGCTCACCAGCTTCCTGCACTTCGACGGCAGTTCACCGAACATCGGCGTTCTCGTCGACGGTTGCTGGTGGAACGTGGGGTCCACGACGAACTATCCCGCGACCGCGGCGCTCGTCTGGAGCGGTACGAACAACAACGCGCACAACGGCGCGCACGCGTTCGTCTGGGACGCGCACGGCTCGACCGTCGAGCAGTCCGGCTCGCCGACGTCCACGGTGTAGCGGACCCATTCGCTCGGCGCGTCGCCGTTCACCCGCGACCGGCCGAGACCGTGCAGTGCGCTACCGTCCGACGTCGATGGACGTCGTGCCCGGCCGCGCCCGCATTCCGCGCGTTCCCGTCCCGGGCCTCGTCATCGGCGTGGTCGTGCTCGAGGTCGTGCTGATCCTCGGCTTCGGGCTCTACGCAGCGCTCCTCAGCGTCCTGGTCCCGGGTGCGCTCTGGCTCTCGAAGCGACCGCAACGCGGGATCCTCGTCCTCGCAGCGCTGCTTCCCTTCAACGGCCTGTTGATCATCGCCGGCCTCCCCGGGATCGTGAAGGGATGGAAGGAGGCGCTCGTCATCTTCCTCCTCTTCCTCACTTTCATCGTCCCGGACGCGACGCGACGATCGGACAGGAAGCTCCCGCCGTGGATGCCTGCTCTCGGCGCGCTGCTCGTCGTCGCGTTCCTCTCCGGTCTCACCGAGGACTGGCTCACCGCATACACGGGCTTGCGCATCTCGTACTTCGACGTCCTGATCTTCTTCGTCATCTGGCGCGCACCGCTGAATCGCAAGGAGATCGACCATCTCGTCACGATCTTCGTCGTCGTCGGGATCATCACCGCGGCCGTCGGGGTGTGGCAGCAGACCGTCGGTTACGCGTACCTGAACAGCCTCGGCTACTCGTACAACGAGACGATCAGGTTCGCCTCGGGTCTTCGGCTGCGGTCCTTCTCGACGTTCAACCAGCCGTTCCCGTTCGCGTTCTACCTGATGCTCGTCATCCTCCTCGCAACACCGTTCGCGCTGGCCGAACCGCGTCGTTTGCGGAACCGCATCTTCTTCATCTCATTGCCGCTCCTCGCCGCGGGCCTCGTGTTCAGCTACGTGCGCGGCGCGATGCTCGGACTCGGGATCGGCCTGCTCTACCTCGCGTTCCACCGCTACAAGCTGCTCGTCGCCGGGATCCCGCTCATCCTCGTCGCACTACTCTTCCTGCCGTCGGGCACTTCGTTCACGAACGCGCTCTTCCAACGTCACACGCTGACTGCGCGCACGACCGGTTGGAAGGACCACGTGGACACCGTCATTCGCCATCCGCTCGGCGTCGGCATCGGCAAGACGGGCGCGGCCGGGGCGAAGGTGGCGTCACTGGAGAACCCGCAGTCGAACAACAACCCGTACCAACCTGACAATTCCTATGTGAAGGTCGGCTTGGAGCTCGGGCTGATCGGTCTCTGGCTGATGCTGCTGATGCTCGTCACGATGGTGCTCTACACGAGATCCGTCGAGCGAAGAACCACCGGCGTCGACAGCCATTTCGCGACGGCCGTGACCGCGCAGCTGCTCGCGATCATCGCGGCGTCGTGGGTCGCGACGTACTTCGAGATGCTGCCGATGGACCAGTTCTTCTGGCTCATGGCGGGCATCGTGGCGACGCTCGCGCCCGCGGTGAAGGCGTCGTCGGCGCCGATGTCGTCACGCCAGCCGCTCGCACTGCTGCAACGCCGCGTTCCGACCCGGACCTGACGACCGGAGGGTTCCGCGATCGCGGCGGTCGCGACCCCTACCCTCTTCGCGGTGGCGAACACGGAGCGCGAGCGTCCTGATGCGACGCGAGCGCAGCGACGGCGGCGGCGCCAGTACGGGACGCTCGCAGGTGTGCTGGCCGCGGTGGCCGTGCTCGCGGGGTTCGCGATCGCGCTCGCGGTCGGCAACAGCTCGCCCGACTCGTCGACGCGCGTCAAGGGCGAGCGCGTCACGAAGCCGCCCGCGTCGGACGGTGGCGCGCGGTCCACGCCGTCGACGACGCGCGGCGCGTCGAGCGCGACGACGACCACGTCGCCCGTCGTGGCGTCGACCACGACTTCGACCACCGCGACGAGCGCGCCTCGCTCGAACGCCACCGGGCGAACCTCGACCACCACGACGACGCCGCCGACCACGACTTCGCCCGCCGGTCCTCCGGCGACCGAGCTCGTCCCGCCCGTGAGCGCGACGCGCGCGCTGCCGTGGTCGCCGGGGATCCTCGCCGGAACGGGCAACGTCTGGGTCGCGGACGTGCGCGAGCCGGGTCGTCTCGCGCGCGTCGACGCGAACGGCGTCGTGCTCACGACGGGCGCGGTCGCGCGCTACGTCTCGGGACTCGCCGCGACGAGTGACGGCGCGTGGGTGCTGCGCTCCTCGTGCCCGTCGGGCCCGGCGACGCTCGTGCACGTCGGTGCGAGCGGCACCGCCGACACGACGTTCACCTTGCCCGACGCGATCGCGTGCGACCTCGACGTCGGTCGTTCGAGCCTCGCGCTCGCCGGGAACACGTTGTGGATCGCGTCGCCCGATCCGACGCAACCGGGTCGCGGCTTCGCTGCCGCGGTCGACCCGTCCACCGGACAGGTCGTCACGCGCGTCGCGCTCGCGGGTGTCCCGCAGGACGTGCAGGCGCAGGGCGGGCGCGCGTGGGTCACGCTCGTCGGCGTACCCGGCACCGGTTCGCAGGACGCCGTCGTGCAGGCCGTCGACGGTTCCGGCGCGCGCGTCGTGATCACGTACGCGTTCGGCTTCCCGCTCGTGCGCGACGACGGCGTCTGGTCCGGCGGCGCGACCGGGCTGCGGCAGTACGCGCTCACGGGCGCGCTCGCGCGCACGCTGCCCGTCGACGGTGCGGGGTGCGGGCGCGGCGCACTGTTCGGGTTCGTCCCGTCGGCCGTCACGCCGTCGACGATCTGGGGCACCCGCCTCGACGTCGGCCCGAGCGGACCGGGCGGCGCGACGACGTTGCCGTCCGTCTGTCGCATCGCCCGCTCGACGGGCGCCGTGACGGGCTGGGACCCGGGCACGCTGCAGCTGCTGGCCGGTGACGACGCCGGCGCGTGGCTCGTCGACACCGGCTTGGGCGGGTTCGTGAGGTGGACCGCCTGACGTAGGGTGCCGGGGATATGGAGTTCGACGTCGGTCCCCGCGCGCTGGAACTGCAGGAACGGCTCGGCGCGTTCATCGCCGAGCGCGTCGACCCCGCGGAGGCCGTGTACCGGGAGCAGGTCGACGCGTCGGGCGATCCGCACTTCCACCCGCCCGTGATGGAGGAGCTGAAGGCCGAGGCCCGCCGGCGCGGCCTGTGGAACCTCTTCCTCCCGAACGAGAAGTGGGGCGCGGGCCTGACCAACGTCGAGTACGCGCCGCTGTGCGAGCTGATGGGGCGCAGCCCGCTCGCGTCGGAGGCGACGAACTGCGCCGCGCCGGACACCGGCAACATGGAGATCCTCGCCGAGTTCGGCACGCCGCAGCAGCAGGACGAGTGGCTCGTGCCGCTGCTCGAGGGCGAGATCCGCTCGTGCTTCGCGATGACCGAGCCGTTCGTCGCCAGCTCCGACGCGACGAACATCCAGAGCCGCATCGAGCGCGACGGCGACCACTACGTCGTCAACGCGCACAAGTGGTGGACGAGCGGCGCGGCGTCGAAGCGGTGCAAGGTCGCGATCCTCATGGGCGTCTCGAACCCCGACGCCGACCCGTACCACCGGCACTCGATGATCCTCGTGCCGCTCGACGCGCCCGGCGTGACGATCGTCCGCACGCTGCCCGTCTTCGGGCACGACGCGGGCGGCGGCCACTGCGAGACGCTGTACGAGAACGTCCGCCTGCCCGCGTCGAACATCCTCGGCGAGGAGGGCGGCGGCTTCGCGATCGCGCAAGCGCGCCTCGGTCCCGGCCGCATCCACCACTGCATGCGCGCCATCGGCATGGCCGAGCGCGCGCTGGAGCTGATGTGCGAGCGCGCGCAGCTGCGC
>DASRES010000009.1 GCA_035651955.1 Acidimicrobiia bacterium | reverse complement strand
TGCCGCCGCGCGCATCGACGGCCGTGACGTGCACGTCGTCGCGTCGTACACGCAATTCATGGCACTCACGCGGAAGCTGGGGACGGCATGACGCGCGAGTCGGCCGTCCGCGTCGGGCTCGTCTACCCGGAGCTGCTCGGTACGTACGGCGACCGCGGCAACGCCGTCGTGCTCGTACAACGACTCGCGCGTCGCGGGATCGACGCCGAGCTCGTCGAGGTGCGCGCGGGCAACCGGATCCCGGCCGACCTCGACGTGTTCCTGTTCGGCGGCGGCGAGGACAACCCGCAGGGAGCGGCCGCGGACGGGATGCGCGCGTCGGCCGCGAACATCGCACGGGCGCGCGACAACGGCGCCGTCGTGTTCGCCGTCTGCGCGGGCTTCCAGCTGATCGGTACGCGATACGAGACCGGTGACGGGGAGCAGCTCGACGGTCTCGGCCTCGTCGATGCGCACACCGCGGCGGTGCCGGGCGCCGCCCGGCTCATCGGCGAGGTCGTGGTCGAGCCGGACGCGCCGCTGCCGCTGCTCACCGGGTTCGAGAACCACTCGGGTCGCACGACGCTCGGCCCGGGCACGCGACCACTCGGGCGCGTGCGCGTCGGCGGCGGCAATGGCGACGGGTACGACGGCGTGCTCGCGGAGCGCGTCGTCGGCACGTACCTGCACGGGCCTGTCCTGCCGCGCAATCCCGCGCTCGCCGACTTCCTGCTCCAGTGGGTGGTCAGGCCGCTCCCCGCGCTGCCGTCACCGCTCGAGGAGCAGCTGCGCGCCGAACGCCTCGACGTCGCGCTCGCGGGCCCGTTCGGCCGCTGGCGCGAGAAGCTCCACCTCGCGCGCGGCTGAACGCGACTATGAGTCCGTGATCTCGCGGATGCGGTCGATGCGCTCGCCCGCGTGGTTCGCGTCCGTGCCCTGGATCTGGAGCAGCTCGTCGCGGTCGCGCGCCGCTTCGCGCGCCGCGTCCTCGTCAGCGGCCGCGAGTCGCGCGTCGACGCCTTCCTCCATGATCCGCTCGGCTTCCTCGACGAGCGCGTCGATCATGTCGGCCTCGCGCACGACCCGGATCATCTTGCCCTTGACGAACAGATGCCCCTTGCCGCGACCGCCCGCGATGCCGAGGTCGGCGCCGGCCGCCTCGCCCGGACCGTTCACGACGCAGCCCATCACCGCGACCTGCAACGGGATGTCTCGCTCGGACAGTGCGGCCTGCGCGTCGTTGGCGAGCTTGATCACGTCGACGTCGGCGCGACCGCAACTCGGGCACGCGATGAGATCGAGGCCCTTCCGCTCGCGCAGACCGAGCGCCTCGAGGAGCATGCGACCCGCGCGCGCCTCCTCGACCGGGTCGGCCGTGAGCGAGTAGCGGATCGTGTCGCCGATGCCCTCGGCGAGCAACGTGCCGATGCCGGCCGTCGACTTCACGAGGCCACCGGGCGGCGGGCCGGCCTCGGTGACACCGAGGTGCAGCGGGTGGTCGACGGTGTCGGCGAGGAGCCGGTACGCGTCGATCATCACCGGGACGCTCGACGCCTTCACCGAGATCTTCACGTCCTCGAAGTCGACCTCGCGGAAGTAGTCGAGCTCGCGCATCGCCGACGCGACGAGCGCTTCCGGGGTCGCGCCGCCGTGGCGCTTCGCGATGTCGGGATCGAGGCTGCCCGCGTTGACGCCGATCCGGATGGGCAGCCCGCGGTCCTTCGCCTCGCGGGCGACGAGCTTGATCTGCTCCGGCTTGCGGATGTTCCCCGGGTTGAGCCGCAGTGCCTGCACCCCGGCTTCCATCGCGGCGAGCGCGAGCTTGTGCTGGAAGTGGATGTCGGCCACGAGCGGGACGGGCGATCGCGGCACGATCTGCGCCAGCCCCTCGGCCGCCTCCTCCTCGTTGCAGGTGCACCGGACGATGTCCGCACCCGCGGCGGCGAGCGCGTAGATCTGCGCGAGCGTGCCGTCGACGTCGGCGGTCTTCGTGGTCGTCATGGACTGCACGGAGATCGGCGCCCCGCCGCCGATGGCGACGCGGCCGACGTGCACCTGACGGGTCGGGCGGCGTGCGAGCATCGGGCCCAGCCTACGACCGGACGTACCGCTCGAGACCGTCGAGGTACCGGGTCGTGGTGCGCCGTTGGACGAGCCGAGCGACCGGGATCAACACGCGCGCGTCAGAACGGGTTCTGCTGCGGACGCACGATGTCGAGGAAGAGCGCGGAGACGCCGATGAACAGCAGCACCGCAACCACGACCGCGGTCACCGGTATGAGCTTGCGCATGTCGACCTGCACGCGCTTGCGGCGCACCATCGACGCGACCTTCTCGTAGATCGCGATCGCGACGAGCCCGCCGTCGAACGGCGGCAACGGCACCATGTTGAAGACGCCGACGAACACGTTGATGACGATGAGCAGCAGGAAGACGCTCACCCAGCCGACCTGCACGGCCTGGCCCGCGAGGCGGAAGAAGCCGAGCGGTGAGATGAACCGGACGCTGTCGTCGCTGTTCCCGCTGCTGCTCGAGCCGTTGCCGGTGCCCGTCGCCGGCGCGTTGCTCGTCGTGCCGCCGCTCGACGACGACACGTGATGATTGCCGGTCAGGTTGTCGGTGTACGCGCGCACGCCGGACGGCGAGAAGATCTTGCCGAGCGCGCCCACCGAGAGCTTCGCCGTGTCGTAGGTCTCGGTGAACGCGTGCGTGACCGACGACGGCAGGGACAGCGGCTCGAGCACGACCTTCGCGCTCACGCCGAGCTGGCCCTGATGGCCGGGAAGGTCTTGGTTGACCCGCGGCGTCACGGTGAACGTGCGGGTCGTGCCGTCGCGCTCGACCGTGATCCGGAGCGGGACGCCGGCACTGCCTTCGACCGTCTTGCGGACCTGCTCCCACGACGTGACGCGCCGCCCGTCGATGGACAGGACGCGGTCCCCGGCGCGGAGGCCTGCGTTCGCGGCCGGCAGCCCGCTGCTCACGGTGTCGAAGACCGGCTGCACCTTCGGCGAGTTCGGGTTCCCCGCCTGCCACAGCACGAAGAACATCAAGACGATCGCGATGATGAAGTGGACGGTCGAGCCGGCCACCGCCACGCCGAGCTGCTGGTGGAACGGCTTCGCGCTGTAGGCGCGGTCCTCGTCGCCGGGCTCGACGGGGTCGAGGTTGTTCATGCCGATGATCCGGCAGTAGCCGCCCGCGACGATCGCCTTCAGCCCGTACTCGGTCTCGCCCTTCTTCACCGACCACAGGCGTGGCCCGAAGCCGACGAAGAACTCGGTGACCTTCATGCCGGAGCGCTTGGCCATGACGAAGTGGCCGAGCTCGTGGAGCATGATCATCACGAAGAACGAGACGATCACCGCGATCGTCGCGGTCACCCGGGGCTCGACGATCGCGGCGACGATCGCACCCGCGACGACGACGGCGGCGATCGTCGCGGTCCGGGCCGGCTTGACGTCGACCTCGGCGAACGGATCCTTCACGCGGCGCTCCTCCGCTGGACGGCCGCGGCCGCGCGGGAGCGCGCCAGCCGATCGGCTTCGAGAACGTCCTCCACGTCATCGACGTTCCCGGCGCCGTGCTGGAGCACCTCGTCGACGACCTCCGCGATCGCCGACCACGCGATGGTGCCGTCCAGGAAGGCCGCGACCGCGACCTCGTTCGCGCCGTTCAGTGTCGCCGTCGCGCCCCCGCCGGCCCGTCCCGCCTCGTACGCGAGACGCAGGCAGGGGAACGCGTCGAGGTCCGGTGACTCGAACGTCAGCGAGCCGAGCGTCGTCCAGTCGATCGCACCGAACGGACGGTCGAGCCGGTGGGGCGCGCCGAGCGCGAGGCCGATCGGCAACCGCATGTCGGGCATCGACAGCTGGGCGATCGTCGCCCCGTCGGTGAACTCGACCATGCCGTGCACGACCGACTGCGGGTGCACGACGACGTCGACGCGGTCGAGGTCGACACCGAACAGCTCGTGCGCCTCGATGACCTCCAGGCCCTTGTTCATGAGCGTCGAGCTGTCGATCGTGATCTTGGCGCCCATGCTCCATGTCGGGTGCGCGAGCGCCTCCGCGACCGTGACGTCGCGCAGCTCGTCGCGCGTGCGACCGCGGAAGGGGCCGCCGCTGCACGTCAGGACGATGCGGGCCACCTCGTGCATCGAGCCGGCGCGCAGTGCCTGATAGATCGCGGAGTGCTCGGAGTCGACCGGGACGATCTCGCCGCCGCCCGCGGCGCGGGCCTTCGCCACGACGGGCCCGCCCGCGATGAGGCTCTCCTTGTTCGCGAGCGCGAGCCGCTTCCCCGCCTCGAGGGTGGTCAGCGTGGCGGGCAGGCCCGCGAAGCCGACGACCGCGTTGAGGACGACGTCGGCGTCCGGATGGGCGGCGAGCTCTGCGAGCGCGGCCGGGTCGTCGGCGCACGTGCGGGCGAGCGCTTCCGGCACGTCGAACTCCGCGGCCTGGGCCGCGAGCAGCTCGCGGTTGCGGCCGGCCGCGAGCGCGACGACGCGGTACTCGTCACGGTGCCCGCGGATGACGTCCAGTGCCTGGGTGCCGATCGAGCCCGTCGACCCGAGCAGCACCACTCCCCGCTCCTGCATCGGGACATCGTCGCGCGGCAGGTGCACCCGAGGAACATCCCCGGGCCCCGTGTGCCGCACCTCTCAGCCGACCTTCAGGGTCAGCCGAGCTTCAGGTACCGGACGAGGTAGTAGACAGCGGGCAGGCAGAACAGCATCGCGTCGAAGCGGTCGAGGACGCCGCCGTGCCCGGGGAGGATCGATCCGAGGTCCTTGACGCCCAGGTCCCGCTTCAGCATCGACTCGCACAGGTCGCCGAGCGGGGCAAGCACCGCGACGACGACCCCGAGCGCGAGTCCGTAGGTGACCTTCCCGTCCCACGGCGCGAGGCCGATCACACCGCTGACGATCACACCGAGCACGATCGCGGCGACCATGCCGGCGACCAGACCTTCCAGCGTCTTGTTCGGCGAGATGTCGGGCGCGACACGTGTCCGCCCGAACTGTGAGCCGACGAGATACCCGAAGACGTCGTAGCCGACCGCGCAGATCGCCATGCCGAGGATCATCCCGACGCCGTCGCGGTAGCCGAGCAGCAGACCGCCGAACGCGCCGAGCCCGCCGACGTAGGCGAACCCGAGCAGCGTGAGCCCGATGTTGACGTTCGCTCGCGCGCGCACGACGCCCGCGACGTACCACAGCATCGTGAAGATGACGACGAGCACCCCGATGTCCGGGAACGCGCTGAGGCCGCGCTTGTACGCGGCCACCACGATCGTGATCGACCCGAGCAGCCCGAGCACCGTCGCCGGACGGTGACCGGCCCGGCGGAACGCCTCGTAGAGCTCGAGGCACGACAGGCCGACGATCACCGCGACGAGCGCGGTCGCCGGACCGCGGCCGAGCTTCAGGCAGATGAGCGCGACGACGGCGACCGCGATGCCCGTGACGATGCGGGTGGACAGGTCGGGGGCGCCGGGAGGCGCGGCCGTCGGCGGTCGTTGGGGGCGGGTGGGCGGACGGCGCGACGGTCGGTCCTGCTGTGGACGCGTCTGCGCGTCCGCAGCGGCCGGGACCGCCGCGGCGTCGTCACCGGCGCCGGCCGCGCGCTCGGCGCGGCCCGCGGCCGCGGGACGGCGACGCCGTCGGCGGGCCGCGACCTCCTGCTCGAACGACGCGTCCTCGTCGACCTCGTCGGCGAGCGCGCCGAGCGGCGCTTCCTCGTCGCCCCGCAGCGACTGGCCGAAGTCGAAGTCGGACTCGGCCCAGTCCTCGGCGTCCGTGCGGAACCGCGGGCTGCCCGCCGCCGCGAGCGCGTTCCACGCGTCGAGGTCCTCCTCGCCGGTCAGGTCGACGGGCTCGGCCTCGGGAAGGATCTGCGGCACCTCGCCGGTGGGCGGTTCCGTCCAGTGCGGCAGCGGCATCGAGCCGGTGGTGTCGGCCTGGACGCGCACGACGCCGTCGTCGCCGGCATCGAACGTCGGCTGGGCTTCGACGGGCTCGTCGCGCCACACGCCACCACCCTCACGGGTGCGGGCCGCGTAGGCGTCCCAGTCGTCGCCGGCGTCCCACTCCTGCGGCTCGTCCGCCGCGGCCGGCCGCACCGGCATCTCCCGCTCGCGCTCGCTGCCCCCGTCGCGGCCCGTGTCGTCGCGGTCACGGGCCCACGCGGTCCCGGACCACGCGGCGCCGATCTCGGCGTCGTCGAGCTCGTCGATCTCCGCGGTCAGGGGCTCCTCGCCCTCCTCCTCGCCCGGTGACGTGGGGGCCACGCGGGGCGTCGGCGGGCTGACGTCGGACGGGAGCGGGAAGCGGGCGGCCGGCCGCAGGCCCGGGTCCGGGCGGGGCGGGACGTCGCCGTAGCGGACGTCGTCCTCCGACAGCCGGCGGCCGACCTGCCCGGCCTCCATCGCGGCCTGGGCCTCCTCGGCACCGATGATGCGGACGCCCTCGGGGGTGGTCGTGTCGGCGGGCCGTCCGCCGTCGTCGACGGGGCCCTCGCGGTCGTCGTCGCGCGAGTCGGTCACGGTCGCTCCGGCTTCGTCGGCACGGGTGAAAAGGCTAGCGGCGGGGCCCGACGCGCGACGGACTCCCACCGGGGGCCGGCAGGGCCGCTCAGACCTCGAGCAGCTCCTGCTCCTTGCGCGCGAGGAGGTCGTCGATGTCGCCGACCATCTCGTGCGTGAGCTTCTCGAGCTCCTTCTCCGCGCGGTCGAGCTCGTCCTCGCTCAGGTCGCCGTCCTTCTCGAACGCCTCGAGATCGTGCCGCGCCTGCCGGCGGATGTTGCGCACCGCGACGCGGCTCTCTTCGGCACGGTGCTTGACGACCTTCACGAGCTCCTTGCGGCGTTCCTCGGTGAGCGGCGGGAACGTCAGACGGATCACCTGCCCGTCGTTCGACGGGTTGATGCCGAGATCGCTCGCCTGGATCGCCTTCTCGATCGACTTGATCGCGCCCTTGTCGTACGGCGAGACGACGAGCACGCGCGGCTCCGGGACGCTGAACCCCGCGAGCTGCTGCAGCGGGACCTCGCTGCCGTAGTAGTCGACCTTCAGCTTCTCGACGAGACCGGGAACCGCGCGACCGCTGCGAACGCCCGCGAACTCGTCGCGCAGGTGGTCGAGCGCCTTGCGCATCTTCTCACGCGTCTCGGCGACGACCACGCCACGCACGTCGTCACCCATGATCCACCTCGCGCGTCACGACGCCTCCCTCGAGCTGACGAGCGTACCGATCGGCTCGCCGACGAGCGCGCGGTGGATGTTGCCGGGCGCGGTGACGTCGAAGACGATGATCGGCAGCTCGTTGTCCATGCAGAACGTGATCGCGGTCGAGTCCATCACCTTGAGGCCGCGGTTGAGGACCTCGAAGTGGCTCACCTGCGCGAGCTTGACGGCGTCGGGATCGAGGCGGGGATCGGCGCTGTAGACGCCGTCGACGCCCGAGTGCGTCCCCTTCAGGATGGCCTCCGCGCCGATCTCCGCGGCACGCAGCGCGGCGGTCGTGTCGGTCGTGAAGTACGGGTTGCCGGTCCCCGCCGCGAACACGACGACGCGCCCCTTCTCGAGGTGCCGGAGCGCGCGCAGCGGGATGTAGGGCTCGGCGACCTGGGCCATCGTGATCGCGGTCTGGACTCGTGTCGGCTGATCGACCGCCTCGAGCGCGTCCTGCAGCGCGAGCGCGTTGATCACCGTCGCCAGCATCCCCATGTAGTCGGCGCGGGCACGGTCCATGCCGCGCGTCGCGCCACTCATCCCGCGGAAGATGTTCCCGCCGCCGACGACGATCGCGATCTCGACGCCGAGGTCGGTGCGTGCGGCGGCAACCTCCTCCGCGATCCGCTGGACGACCGCGGCGTCGATCCCGAAGCCGACGGACTCGTCGGCGAACGCCTCACCGGAGAGCTTCAGCACCACGCGTCCGAACCGGCTCTGGGCCACGCCGTCTCCTCCGGTGTCGTCGCTGCCGTCCGCCGCCCGCCGCCCGTCGGACGCCTCGGTTACTCCTCGCCGATCTTGACCCGCGCGAAGCGGCGGATGGTGGCGCCACCACCGAGCGACCCGAGCAGCTTCGCGATCGTCGTCTTCGGGTCACGCACGAACGCCTGCTCGGTCAGCACGTAATCCTGGTAGAAGCCCTTGAGCCGGCCCTCGACGATCATCGGGATCTTGTCCTCGGGCTTGCCCTCGTTGCGCGTGAGCTCCTCGAGGACGGCGCGCTCCTTGTCGAGGGCGTCGGCCGGGACCTCGTCACGGGTGACGTAGCGCGGCGCCGCGCTCGCAACGTGGAGCGCGATGTCGTGCGCGACCTCGCGCGCCTTGGCATCCGACGCGTCGACGCCGCCGAGCTCCACGAGCACGCCGATCACGCCGCGCTCGTTCTGCGTGTGCTTGTAGCCGTCGAGCAGGCCGTCGCTCGTCTCGTAGCGCACAACCCGGCCGAGCTCGACCTTCTCACCGAGGCGCGCGCCGAGCTGCGTGATCGCGTCCGCGACCTTCTCGCCGTCATAGGTCTTGTCGGCGAGGTCGTGCTCGCCCTCCTGCGCGACGAGCTTCGTCAGACCGGCGACCGCGTTCTTGAAGTCGTCGCCCTTGGCGACGAAGTCGGTCTCGCAGTTGAGCTCGACGATCGCGCCGACGTTGCCGTCGACGGCGACGTCCACCGCGCCCTGCGACGCGGTGCGCCCGGCGCGCTTGCCCGCGCCGGCGAGACCCTTGGCGCGCAGCCAGTCCTTGGCCGCCTCGACGTCGCCGTTCGACGCCTCGAGCGCGTTCTTGCAGTCCATCATCCCGGCGCCGGTCTCCTTGCGCAGCGCCGCGACGTCCTTCGCGGAGTAGCTAGCCATTCGATCCCTCCGTCGCGGCGGCGCCCGCGGTCTCCGCGCCTGCGGTCTCCTCGCTCGGCTCCGTCTCGCGCTTCGTCGTCTGCGCCGCGCGCAGACGTTCTTCGCGCACGCGCTGCGCGGCCGCGGCCTCGTCCGCGGCGCGTCGTTGCTGCTCGGCGCGCTGGCGCTGCTCCTCGGGTGAGAGCGCGGGGCGCGCGGGCGCGGGCTCCTCGGCGCGCGTGCCGGGACGTGCACCCTTGCGGCGCGCGAGCTGATGGCCCTCTTCGACCGCGTCCGCGACGACTCGGCACATCAGGTTCGCGGCCCGGATCGCGTCGTCGTTGCCGGGGATGACGTAGTCGATGACGTCGGGGTCGCAGTTGGTGTCCACCACCGCGACGACAGGGATCCCGAGCCGGTTCGCCTCGGTGACCGCGATGTGTTCCTTCTTCGTGTCGATGACGAAGATCGCGTCGGGCAGCTTCTCGAGCGTACGGATCCCGCCGAGGTTGCGCTCGAGCTTCGCGAGCTCGCGACGGACGCGCAGGCCTTCCTTCTTGATCATCTGGTCGGCCTCGCCGCTGCGCACGGTGCGCTCGAGCTCGCGCAGCTTCGCGACGCGGGCGTGCACGGTCGGGAAGTTCGTGAGCATGCCGCCGAGCCAACGGAAGTTGACGTACGGCATGTTGCAGCGTTCGGCCTCGCGCTGGATCGGCTCCTGCGCCTGCTTCTTCGTACCGACGAACAGGATCGTCCCGCCGTCCTCGACGGTCCGGCGCACGAACCGGTACGCGGTGTCGATGCGCTCCAGCGTCTGCTGGAGATCGATGACATAGATGCCGTTGCGCTCACCGAAGATGAACCGCTTCATCTTCGGGTTCCAGCGCCTCGTCTGGTGGCCGAAGTGGACTCCGGCCTGGAGCAGGTCCTTCATCGTGACGACCGCCACGTGGTTCCTCCCTCGGTTCTCCTCCGCCCGCGAGACAGCCGCGTCCACGGACGGGAGCGGATGCACCTCGGGTGCGCGGGCGTGCGTGTTCCCGGTCGACGGATCGGGTCGGGGCCGAGTGTAGCCGGGCCGCGCGTCGGCTCCCCCGGGCCCGGCGGCGTGACGAGCCCGGGGAAGCGATCGCGTCGTCGCTGGTGAGACGATGCGACGAGGCCTACGACGACACCGACAACGGGTGGGCCTCGACCCGCCCCGGATCGGTGCGGCGCAACCCGACGACGACGTTGCTCCCGGCGCGCGCGATCGCCTCCGGCACGCCGGGTGCCGCCCACCGCGCCCGGGTCGCGCCCGTCGCCCGGTCGAGCCACACGACCTCGCGCGCGCCGGTCGTCACGGCGACGATGTCCGGGCCCGCGACCGGGCGGGCATCGAGGATCGCCGCGCCCGTACCCGTCTGCCAGTGCCGCGTCCCGTCCCGCGACGCGAGCGCGGTGACGGTCCCGAAGTGGTCGACGAGCACGACGTCCGCACCTGCGACGACGGGCTCCAACCCCGGCTCGAACGACGCCGGGAGCGTCGCCGTCCACGCGTCCGCGCCGTCGACGAGCTCGAACGCGTGTGCCGCGCTCGCGTACTCGTCGTCGCCCGCGCCGACGATCACGCGGCCGCCCGCGACGACAGGGGCAGACGCGTACGGCGCGACCGCGCGCTCCCACCGCAAGGCCCCCGTGCGTGTGTCGAACGCGCGGACGCTCGACCCCTCGTGCGTGAACCAGACCGCCACGACAGTCCGCGTCCGCTCGTCGACGACTGGCCGCGCGCGCACCTCGCCCTCGTGACGCGCGCTCCACAGGACGTCCCCGTCGGTCGCGGCACGCGTCTCGATCGTGCCGTCGAAGGTCGCGTCGACCACGATCTCGTCGCGACCGTCCCGAGCGGCCGCGACCGCACCGACCTCGGCCGGCACGTCGGCGCGGAACCGCAGCGAGCCGTCCGACGCGTCGAGCGCGACGAGCCGGTCGCCGGCGGGAACGGCGACGAGCGCGTCGTTGACCGCCGGATCGACGAGCGACGCGCCGTCGACACGTGTGCTCCACCGCCGCGTCCCGTGGGCGTCGATCGCGGTCACCGTCGAGTCGCCGGACACGACCACGACGCCGTCGCCGCGCGCGGTCGACACGACGCTCGACGGCCAGCCGGGGACCGTCCGCGTCCACGTCACGGTCTCGTGGCGGCGGCGCGGCGACCCGGACGACGATCCGGCCGCCGACGTGCACGCGCCGGCGAGCGTCGCGCAGGCGACGAAGCCGGACAGCACGACGCGGCGGCGCGAGCGGGATCGGGACGAGATGGATGTGGACACGGTGCTCCTTCCTTGCTCCTGCGACTTCCTTGCTCTTGCGACTTCCAGACCGTTGCGGCGGGCTCGCCCACTAGGGCGCGAGCGCGTCGGCCGCCGCACCGACGACGCGCCCGACGGCACCCGCGCCGTGCTCGAGACGGGTGATCGCGACGGGGTCGACGGCGTCGCGCAACGCCTCGCCGAGCGCGACACAAGGCGGCGGGCGCCCTTCGAGCGCGAGACG
Source organism: Acidimicrobiia bacterium (assembly GCA_035651955.1). Classification (NCBI taxonomy): domain Bacteria; kingdom Bacillati; phylum Actinomycetota; class Acidimicrobiia; species Acidimicrobiia bacterium. The sequence goes on along the minus strand of DASRES010000009.1, from coordinate 39,774 downwards.
AACCGCGCTCATGGCGCGCGGGTCGTGCGTGATCGCGTCGTGCTCGTTCGACACGCCGGCCGGGTCGACGACGACACGTCGCGCGCCGGGAACTCCGATCTGCGACGCGGGCACGACGGGGTCGTCGGGCGCGCCGATGCTCGTGAAGTCGACGTGGTCGGGCAGCCGGCGGCGCCACAGGTCCGCCATGAGGCTGGACCCCTCGGCGAGCTCACGCGCCGCGGGCGCGCTCGGAGCGGGCAGACCGACCGTGCCGGCTGCCGCGCGCAGGGCCGCCGTGCCGGACGACGTGCTGCCGATGTCGCGGGCGGCGGTCGCGATCGGCGCGCCGCGGTGTGGCGAGGACAGCGTCACGACCGTCCCGAGCGGCGGGTACGCCGGGTCCGCAGGGTCGTACACGTGCTGGAGGAACAAGTCGACCACGACGCCGCCCTGCGAGTGCGCGACCAGATCGACCTCGCGGCCGGGGTGCTCGGCCTGCATCTGCTGGAGCTGCTGGCCGAGGTTCACGGCCGAGACCTCGAGGTCGCCCCACGTGTCGGCCGCTTCGTACGGCGCGAACGCGCCCTTGTACGAGAAGCTGCGCACCTCTGACTCGTCGTATCCCAGGTCGCGTGCCGGGAGTCCGACCGAGTTGCCGTGACCGTCCCACGAGCTGCTGATCCCGGCCACGACCATGAGCGCGTGCCCGGATCCGCCCGTGCCGTCCGCCGCGGGTGGACGAGCGGTGCAGTCGGCGCGCGAGCGCGCCCAGTCCGCGAGCCGCCTGCCGACGCGCACGACGTCGCCGACGACGCTCGCGAGCGGGGCATTGCGCGCGACCCAGCCCCCGACGACGCGGCCGAGGCCGAGCGCGGCACGACCCGCGTCGCCGACCGCGTTCGCCGCGGTGCCGACCGCGTCGGTGGCCGCACCGACGGCCGCGCCGGCCGCGTCGCCGAGGAAGCCGAGCACCCCGCCGCCACCTCCGCCGCGGTCGAGGTGCGCCGCGAGGAGCGCCTCCTCGCGGGCCGGGAAGATCGGCCCCGGATCGGTCGCGCCGCGGGTCGGCGCGAGATGGACGATCCGGCTCAGGTCGGGCGGACCGAAGAGCTGCATCGGGTCGACGTAGGTGTCGCCCACGCGCAACGACAGGTGCAGCACGCCGACGTCGTGACCCGACCCGCGGCCTCCCGCGGTTCCCACGGTCTGCCCGCGGTCGACGTGTTGGCCCGTCGACACCACAACCGACGCGAGGAACGAGTAGCCGGTGCGGAGGCCACCCGCGTGAGCGACCACGACGTGCAACGAGCCGGCCACCAGCCCCGCGAACGCGACGACGCCGTCACCGGCGGCCACCACCGGCGTGCCGGGTGGCGCGGCGAGATCCGCACCGCGGTGCCCGGGCCCGTACGGCGACGCGGGCGCGTCGAACGGCGCAACGAGCGCGCCCGCGACCGGGCGCGTCCACGCGCCCTGTTCGGGCGGCGGCGAGACCGCGGCGTCGGCCGCGTGCGCGACCAGCGCGGACGGGGCGACGGTGGCGAGCGAGACGACCGCGACGAGCGCGGCGCGACACACGGGCGAGCGCATGGACTTCCCCCGGACGTCGACGAACGGCGTGGGGGAAGCCGAGGGAAGTGCGTCGCAATCTAGCGACGGGGTGTGTCAGCGAACAGGCCCGGGCGCGCGGACGCCCGGCGCCGCGCGAGCGCTCTACCGGACGGCGCCGCGCTCGGGCTCGCTGAGGCGCCCGCGCAGTTGGAAGATCGCCTTCGTGTGGATCTGGCAGACGCGGCTCTCGGTCACGCCGAGCACCTCACCGATCTCCGACAGCGTGAGGCCCTCGTAGTAGTAGAGCGTGAGCACGAGCCGCTCGCGGTCGGGCATCCGGTTGATCGCGTCGGCGAGGACGTGCTTCATCTCGTCGAGCTCGAACGCCTGGACCGGATCGTGCGCGGAGTCGGCGATCGTGTCGCCCACCGTCGTCGAGTTGCCACGTTCCGCGCCCGCGCTGAGGAGCTCGTCGAGCGCGACGAGACCGACGAAGGAGATCTGCGAGAGCGTCTGCGCGAACTCGCCCTCGCTCATCCCGAGCTCGGTCGCGACCTCGGAGTCCTCCGGCGTGCGGCGCAGCTCGTTCTCGAGCTTCGAGTAGGCGCGCTCGATGGCTCGCGCCTTGGACCGCACCGAGCGCGGGACCCAGTCGATCGAGCGCAGCTCGTCGATGATGGCGCCCTTGATTCGCGAGATCGCGTACGTCTCGAACTTGAAGCCCCGCGCCGGGTCGAACTTGTCGATCGCGTCGATGAGGCCGAAGATCCCGTAGCTCACCAGGTCGGCCTGCTCGATGTTCTGGGGCAGACCTGCGGCGACGCGGCCGGCGACGAACTTCACGAGCGGCGAGTAGTGCAGGATCAGCCGCTCGCGCGCCTCGCGAGTCCCGGCCGTCTTGTACTGCTGCCAGAGGTCGGCAACGAGTGCAGCGGCATCGTCGAGGGTGTCGTCAGGCACGAGGGTGGGTGGCGTCGTAGACGGCTCGGAGCCGGTCACGGGTCAGATGAGTGTAGACCTGCGTCGTCGCCAGGTCCGCGTGGCCGAGGAGCTCCTGGACGGTCCGCAGATCCGCCCCGCCTTCGAGGAGGTGGGTCGCGAACGCGTGCCGGAAGGCGTGCGGGTGGAGCACACGGCCGTCCGGCAACGGGTTGCGCTCCACGATCCGGCGGGCGTCCCGCGGCCCGAGCGCCCGACCCCGGGCGTTCAGGAAGACGGCCTCGCGGGGGCTCTCGCCCGTCACGAGCCGGGGACGCCCGTCGCGCAGCCAGGCCTCCAGCGCGGCCGCGGCCGGCTCGCCGAGCGGGACGCGGCGTGTCTTCGACCCCTTGCCGACGACCGTCAGATGGCGGCGACGGAGGTCGCAACCCTCGAGCGTCAGGCCGCAGCACTCGGAGACGCGCAGCCCGGTCCCGTAGAGCACCTCGAGGACCGCGACGTCGCGCAGGGCGGAGGCGGCCCGTCGCGCGTCGCGACTGGCGGCATCGGTCCCGGTCCGGGCGCGGTCCGCGGGCTCGGGTCCCGACCTGACCGCGCGCTCGAGGAGCGCCTCGGCCTCGGCCCGCCGGGGCACGCGGGGCAGCCGGGCGGCGCCCTTCGGGGCGCGCAGGCTGCGGCCGACGTCCACGGGCGTGACGCCGGCGCGATGCAGGAAGCGCAGGTAGGCGCGGACGGCCGCGGCCTTGCGGGCGATCGAGCGCGGCGCGAGGCGCCGTGTCGTGAGATAGGCCAGGTACCGGCGACAGGTCGCGTGATCGACGTCCGCCGGACCCCCCACGGCGCCGCGTTCGAGCCACGCGACGAACTGGGCGACGTCGCGCTCGTACGCCGCCTCGGTGTGGGGGCTGCGCGCCTGCAGCGATGCGACGAAGGCGTCGAACCGCCACCGCGGATCACGCGCACGTGAAGGTGCGCCGGTCTCGGCGGCCATCGTGGCGGTCAGGGTAACCGGGCTCCGGCCGTTCGCTGACGTACCCCTGCTCTAGGGTCGGGGGCACCGTCGAGACGCCGCGGTCACCGGCCTCCCCTGCACTGCTCGTGCACCCCGCACGTCCGGTCCCGGAGGTCTCTCGTGCTCGCGTCGGTCCGCTCCGCCACGTTGCTCGGCGTCGACGGTCAGCTGGTCGCCGTCGAGATCCACGTCTCGAACGGCCTGCCCGCGTACAACGTCGTCGGGCTGCCCGACGCCGCCGGCCGCGAGTCGCGTGAACGCGTTCGCGCGGCACTGCTGTCGTCGGGCCTGGAGTGGCCGATGCGGCGCATCACGGTCAACCTCGCGCCGGGCGGCTTCCGCAAGACGGGGTCCGGGCTCGAGCTCGCGGTCGCGACCGGGGTCCTCCTGGCGGTCGGCGAGCTGCCGCAGGGCTGTCTCGACGGCATCGGGGTGCTCGGCGAGCTCGGCCTCGACGGGTCGGTCCGGCCCGTCCCCGGCACCCTCGCGCTGGTGCACGCGCTCCGCCGGGAGGGCTACGGCCGGGTCGTGGTCCCGGCCGCCAACGCGCGTGAGGCCGCGCTCGTCGCCGGCGTCGACGTGCTCCCGGTGCGGACCCTCCCCGAGCTGCGCGCGTGTCTGAAGAGCGAGCTCTCGTGGCCGTCGCCCGACGACGTGGCGCCGCGCCGCGGCTCGGGCGCCGGCCCGCCGGCGGGGACCGATTCGGATGCCGAGGCGCTCGACCTCGTCGACGTGCGCGGTCTCAAGGAGGTCCGCCTCGCGCTCGAGATCGCGGCCGCCGGCGGTCACCATCTCCTGCTCGTCGGGCCGCCGGGCGTCGGGAAGACGATGGTGGCGCGGCGGGTCGTCACGATCCTCCCGGACCTCCTCCCCGAGGAGGCGCTGGACGTCACGCGCATCCACTCCGTCGTGGGTGAGGTCCCCGACGGTGTGCTCATGACCCGGCCGCCGTTCCGCGCGCCCCACCACACTGCGTCGAGCGCGGCGATCGTCGGCGGCGGCAGCGTTCGACCGCGTCCCGGCGAGATCACGCTCGCGCACTGCGGCACGTTGTTCATGGACGAGCTCGGCGAGTTCGCGCCCGCCGTGCTGGACGCCATGCGTCAGCCGCTGGAGGAGCGCGTCGTACGCATCTCGCGCCAGTCGTCGACGTTGGCGTTCCCCGCCGACTTCCTGCTGATCGCGTGCTCCAACCCGTGCCCGTGCGGCCGCGCGGTCACCGAGTGCACGTGCGACCCGGGTCGCCTCGCGCGCTACCGCCGGCGCCTGTCCGCCCCGCTGCTCGACCGCTTCGAGCTGCGGATGTCCGTGGCCCGGCCCGACGCCGACGAGCAGCCCGGCGATCCGTCCGCCGTCGTCGCGGCGCGTGTCGCCCGCGCCGTCGCTCGGCAACGTGCTCGCTACGACGGACTGCCGTGGCGGCGCAACGCGGCGGTCCCCGCCGGACGGCTGCGCGACTTCGCGCCCCTCGACCGGGTCGCGTCCGAGGTGTGGCGCGAGATCGTCCGACGACGGCAGTTGACCGGGCGCGGCGCCGTCACCGTACGAAAGGTCGCGCGCACGATCGCAGACCTCGCGGGTGTCGACGACATCGATCCCTCGCACCTGCTCCTGGCCGAGTCGTTGCGTCAGGACACGCCGTGAGCGCGGTGGACGTCACGGCCGATGCAACCGGCACGACGGGCACGGACGCGGCGGCGCTCGCGTTGGTGTCGCTCGCCTCGATGACGCCCGCGCGCCTCGACGCGCTGCTCCGGGCATGGCCGGACCCGCGCGACGCCGTCGCCGCGGTGCTCGATCGCGACCGCGCCGTCACAGACGTCATCCGCGCGCGGTCACCCGCGACGGGCGCGCCTGAGATGGCCGCGCTCGTCGACCGGTGGTCGGAGACGGTCGACGTCGCAGCAGCCGAGCGGACGATCGCTCGGCGCCGCACGCAGGTCGTCCTCGCGACGGACGCGCACTATCCCATCCGTGACGACGTCCCGCGCCGGCCCGCGGTGCTGCTCGCCGAGGGAACCACGCTCGACGCGTTCTGTGGGCCGAGGGTCGCGATCGTCGGGACGCGTGCAGCGACGCTGCAGGGTCTCGACGACGCACGCCAGCTCGGGCGCGCGCTCGCCGACGCCGGGTGCTCGATCGTGAGCGGGATGGCGATCGGCATCGACGCCGCCGCGCACGAGGGCGCGCTCGAAGCCGGCGGCGTCCCGATCGGCGTCGTCGCGACCGGACTGGACGTCGTCTATCCGCGCCGGCATCGTGCGTTGTTCGACCGTGTGCGCGCGGCGGGATTGCTGGTCGGCGAGTCGGCGTTCGGGACGAAGCCGGAGCCGACGCGCTTCCCGGTCCGCAACCGGATCATCGCCGCGCTGGCGGACGTCGTCGTCGTGGTCGAGGCGACGGTCAAGGGTGGCGCGCGCATCACCGCCGAGCGCGCGCTCGAGTACGACCGCCCGCTGTTCGCGATGCCGGGCTCGCGACGCAATCCGGCCGCAGCGGGTTGCAACGCGCTGTTGGCGGACGGCGCGCACCCGCTCCTCGACCCGTCCGACGTCCTCCTCGCGCTCGGCATGACGGAGGGCTCGCGGCGGGGATGGGCTCCACGCCCGTCCGTACACGTCTCGGTCGACGCGCAGGCGTGCGTGCGCGCGTGCGGCGGCGAACCCGCGACCGCGGACCAGCTCGCCGCGCGCACGGGGCTCGACCCGGCGGCGCTCGCGCGCGCTCTCGCCGAGTGCCAACGCGCGGGACTGCTCACCCAGTCGCGCGGGTTCCTGTGGCCGGTGTGATCCGGGCGCGTGCGCCGCTACGGTGCGCCACGTGGACGACGACGACCACGACGAGGACGTTCGCCACGTCCAGCCGTACGAAGCGGTCAAGCGATACCGCTGTCCCGGCTGCGACCACGAGATCGACGTCGGCGTCGGGCACGAGGTCGTCGTGCCCCGCGACGCACCCGACCACCGGCGCCACTGGCACACGCCGTGCTGGCGCGCGGAGCTGCGTCGCCGCGAGCGCGAACGCGACGGCGCGCGCAGACCTCGACGCTCGCGTTCGTGACCGGATCGCGACGCGCGCGGGGACGCGCGCTCGTCAGAACGCGCCCTCCAGGACGTCGATGACGATCTCGCCGTCACGCGTCCGCATGACCGAGGCGACGTCGAAGCGCAGCTCGCGCAGCGCCGGCCGGTGCTCGTCGAGCCACTTCGCGGCGAGGACACGCAGGCGCTGCCGCTTCGCGCGCGTGATTGCCTCGACGGGCGCGCCGAACCGGTCGCTGCTCCGTGTCTTCACCTCGCAGAACACGATGACATGACCGCGCTCCACCACGAGGTCGAGCTCGCCGTCGCGGCAGCGCCAGTTGCGATCGAGGATGGTGTAGCCGTGCTCGACGTACCAGTCCCCGACCAACGCCTCGCCGCGCGCACCGAGAACACGCCGTGGATCCGGTCGACGGGGCGGCCCCTCGCCCGTCGGCATGGGCGGCTCAGAGCTCCTTGCCCGCCAGCTCCTCGACGTTGACGTCCTTGAACGTGACGACCCGCACGTTGGCGACGAAGCGCGCGGGCCGGTACATGTCCCAGACCCACGCGTCCTGGAGGTTGAGCTCGAAGTAGACGCGCCCGCCCTCGTTGTGGACGTCCATCGTGACCTTGTTGGTCAGGTAGAACCGCCGCTCGGTCTCGACGACGTAGGCGAACATCGGCAGGACGTCGCGGTACTCCTTGTAGAGCTGCAGCTCGATCTCGGTCTCGTACCGTTCGAGGTCCTCAGCGCTCACCGGAGCCCTCCCGATCGCCGCGAGTGTACGCGGTCCCCGGCCGGCCAACGACCGGGTTCAGGTGCGCTTCTCCTTGACCTTGGCCGCCTTCCCGATGCGGTCGCGCAGGTAGTACAGCTTGGCCCGCCGGACGTCGCCCCTGGTCACGGCCTCGATCTTGGCGATCGTGGGCGAGTGGACCGGGAACGTCCGCTCGACGCCGACCCCGAAGCTGACCTTCCGGACGGTGAAGCTCTCGTGGACGCCGCTGCCCTGCCGGCGGATCACGACGCCCTGGAAGAGCTGGGTGCGCTCGCGGTTGCCCTCGACGACGCGGACGTGGACCTTGATGGTGTCGCCCGGGGCGAACTCGGGGACGTCGTCACGCAGGTGGGCGCGGTCGACCAGATCGGTGCGGTTCATCGTGCGGGACCCCCGGGGCGGTGAGGTGGAGCACCAACTGTAGCCGCCGGTGCAGCCGTCACCCCTCGTCAGGGAGGTCGAGCAGGGCGCGCTCGGCGTCGGTCAGCGGCCGGCCCTGCAGCAGGTCGGGGCGGCGCTCCAGGGTGCGGCGCAGCGCCTGGGCGTGGCGCCAGCGCCGGACGGCGGCGTGGTCGCCCGAGCGGAGCACGTCGGGCACCTCCCAGCCCCGGAACGACGCCGGCCGGGTGTACTGCGGGTACTCCAGCAGCCCGCCCGCGCCACCGAACGACTCCTCGTCGGCCGACGCCGCGTTGCCCATCACCCCGGGCACGAGCCGGGCGACGGTCTCGAGCACGACGACCGCGGCCGCCTCGCCGCCCGCGAGCACGTAGTCGCCGATCGACAGCTCGCCGTCGCAGAGGTGGTCGGCGACGCGCTGGTCGACGCCCTCGTACCGGCCGCACACGAGCGAGAACCCCTCGCCGCCCGCGAGCTCGACCGCCCACGCCTGGTCGAACCGGCGGCCGCTCGCGGACAGCAGGAGCACCGGCCGGGGCGGGTCCGCGGCCTCGACGGCCGCGAACAGCGGACCGGGCGCCATCACCATCCCCGCGCCTCCCCCGAACGGCGTGTCGTCCACGCTGCGGTGGCGGTCGGTCGTGAAGTCGCGCGGGTCGTGGACCCGCACGTCGAGGACGCCCGACTCGCACGCGCGCCCGAGCAGCGACACGCGCAACGCGGGTTGGACGAGCTCCGGGAAGATCGTGAACACGTCGGCGCGCATCGTTCAGCGCGCGTCGCGCCGGTTCACGTCGAGCAGACCCTCCGGTGCGTCGACGACGAGCCCGGCGCCCGTGTCGTCGACGACGAACACCATCGGGACGAGCGTCCCGTCGTCGAGCACGAGCAGGTCGTGGGCGGGGTTGGCCTCGACCGCGACGACACGGCCCAGGACCGCACCGCCGGGGTCGATCGCGTCGCGGCCGATCATCTCGTGCACCCAGCGCTCGCCCTCGTCGAGCGTGGCGAGCGGCTCGCCGGTGAGGACCGCGCCGTGCAGCGCCTCGGCCGCGTCGCGATCGTCGACGCCGTCGAACCGCACGATCCAGCGGCCGCGCTGCTGTCGGGAGCGGGCGACGACCAACCGGCGGTCCCCCGCGAACAGCACCGACCCGGGCGCGAACCGTTCGGCGCGGTTCGTCGTCGCGACGACGTCGACCTCGCCGCCCAGGCCGTGCGCGCGTCCCACGCGGCCGATCTCGAGCCGGCCGCCGCGACGCTCGCTACTCGAGGACGTCGACGTTGGCCTTCACGCCCTCGGCCGCGCCCGCCGCGCGCGTCACCTGGCGCAGCGCCTGGATCACGCGGCCGCGCTTGCCGATCAGGCGCCCCATGTCGGACGGGTTCGTGCGGATCAGGAGCTGCACCTCGCCGGGGCGCTCCTCGAGATCCACCTCGACCGCGTCGGGGTCCTCGGCGACCGCGCGCGCGACGTGCTCGACGACGGCACGCGCGCGTGCACCGACGATGCGGTTGCCCTCCGGCGCGATCTCGTCGACGTCGTCGTCGACACCGGGATCGCTCACGACTCGGTCTCCTCGGCGGGCGCGCTCTCCTCGGCCGGTGCCTGCGCCGCGGCCGGCGCGGGCTCGGCGACCGGCTTCACCTGCTTCGCCTTCTGCTGGCGGGGCTTGTGGCGCGCGGCCGCCTTCGGGCGCTCGGCCTTGAAGCGCTCCCACACGCCGGTCGACTCGAGGAGCTTGCGGACCTGCTCGGTCGGCTGCGCACCCTGGCGCAGCCAGGCGAGCGCCTTGTCGTCGTCGATGGCGACGTGCGACGGCTCCTGGCGCGGCCCGTACTGCCCGATGATCTCGATGTAGCGCCCGTCGCGGGGCGAGCGGCCGTCGGCGACGACGACGCGATAGGTCGGCTGCTTCTTCTTGCCGACGCGCATGAGGCGGATCTTGACGGCCAACGTGGGGTCCCTTCGTCACTCGGGAGGGCGGCGCAGAGCGTCGAGCCTACAGACCGGGGATCGGCATCTTCGGCCGCTTCCCGGCCGCCACCGACTTCATGACCTGCTGCACCATCTTGAACTGCTTCAGCAGCGCGTTCACATCCTGGGTCGTGGTCCCGCTGCCCTGGGCGATGCGCAGCCGGCGCGACCCGTTGATGACCGACGGCTCGCGGCGCTCCTCGGGGGTCATCGAGCAGATGATCGCCTCGACTCTCGCGATCTCCGACTCGTCGACCTCCGTCTGCTTCAGCTCCTTCGGGAGCCCGGGCATCATCTTGACGATGTTGCCGAGCGGTCCCATCTTGCGGACCTGCCGCATCTGCTCGAGGAAGTCCTCGAGCGTGAACTGACCCTTGCGGAGGCGGGCCTCGGCCTTGGCCGTCTGGTCCTTGTCGAACGCGGCCTCGGCCTTCTCGATGAGCGTGAGCACGTCGCCCATGCCCAGGATCCGGCTCGCCATCCGGTCGGGGTGGAACGGCTCGAAGTCCTCGAGCTTCTCGCCGGTGCCGACGAACAGGATCGGCTTGCCGACGACCTCCTTCACCGACAGCGCCGCGCCGCCGCGCGCGTCGCCGTCGATCTTCGAGAGCACCACGCCGTCGAGCCCGACCGCCTGGTCGAACGCCTCCGCGACGTTCACCGCTTCCTGACCGGTCATCGCGTCGACGACCAGCAGCGTGTCGTGCGGCTGCAGCACGTCGCGGACGTCACGCAGCTCGTCCATGAGGTCCTCGTCGACCTGCAGACGGCCGGCGGTGTCGACGATGACGACGTTGCGACCGAGGCGCGCAGCTTCGTCGAGCGACGTGCGCGCGACCGCGACGGGACGGTCGGGCACGCCGTCACCCGCGGCGTGCACCGGCACGTCGAGACGCCGGCCGAGGACGCGCAGCTGCTCGACGGCGGCGGGACGTTGCAGGTCGGCGGCGACGAGCAGCACGCCGAGACCCTGGCTCTTGAGGTGGCGCGCGAGCTTCCCCGCCGCGGTCGTCTTCCCGGAGCCCTGCAGCCCGGCGAGCATCACGACGGTCGGCGGCTTCGAGCTCATCGTCAGCTTGCCGGTCGTGCCCCCCAGCGTCGTGACGAGCTCCTCGTGCACGATCTTGATGACCTGCTGCGCGGGCGTGAGGCTCTTGGCGACCTCCGCGCCCTTCGCGCGCTCCTTGATCCGGTTGATGAACGCGCGCACGACGCGCACGTTCACGTCGGCCTCCAGCAGCGCGAGACGGATCTCGCGCGCGACCTCGTCGACGTCGTCGTCGCTCAGGCGGCCGCGGCCGCGCAGGCGGGTGAAGATCGAGTCGAAGCGGTCCGAGAGGGCGTCGAACATGAGGCAGGTCCCCGGCAGGGGGAACCGCGATGCTACCGGGCGCCAGCGGCGAGCTTGCGAGCGCGCACGAACGTTCTCACCCGAGCAGCGCGTCGACGAACTCGACCGCGTCGAACGGGATGAGGTCCGCGGCGGACTCGCCGATGCCGACGACCTTGACCGGGATGCCGAGCTCGGCCTGGATCGCGAGGACGATGCCGCCCTTCGAGCTGCCGTCGAGCTTCGTCAGCACGACGCCGGTGACGTCGACCGCCTCGGTGAACTGGCGCGCCTGGATCAGCCCGTTCTGACCGGTCGTCGCGTCGATCACGAGCAGGACCTCCTGCAGCGCGCCGGGCGTCCGCTCGACGATGCGCCGGAGCTTCTTCAGCTCCTCCATCAGGTTGACCTTCGTGTGGAGCCGCCCCGCGGTGTCGACGAGCACGAGGTCGGCGTCACGGCTCGCCGCCGCGCTCATCGCGTCGAACACGACCGAGCCCGGGTCCGCGCCCTCCTGCCCGCGCACGAGCTCCGCGCCGACGCGGCCGGCCCACGTGGCGAGCTGCTCCGCGGCCGCGGCGCGGAACGTGTCCGCCGCGGCGAGGACGACACGCTTGCCGTCGTCGACCTCGTGCTGCGCGAGCTTGGCGATCGTCGTCGTCTTCCCCACGCCGTTCACGCCGACGAACATCCACACGCTCGCGGCGCCGTCGGCGGACGTTCGCAGCGCGCGATCCGCGGGCTCCAGCACCGCGACCAGCTCGGCGCGCAGCAGCTCGAGCAGCTCCGCGGCGTCGGAGACCTTCATCTCCTTCGCGCGCTCGCGCAGCTCCTCGAGGACCCGCGCGGTGGTCGGCACGCCGACGTCGGCCAGCAGCAGGCTCTCCTCCAGCTCGTCCCAGATCTCGTCGTCGACGTGGCCCCGGCCGGTCAGGTCGCTGAGGAAGCCGCTGAACGCGGCACGCGTGCGGCCGAGCCGGTCGCGCAGGCGCGGCTTGACGGGCGGCGCGGCAGCGGGCGGGGCCGCGGCCGGAGGCGCGGGCGGCGCCGGCGGCGCTTCCGGGATCGTGACCGACGGCTCCCCGGGCGGCGCCTCGGGGACCGGCGGCGCGGGCGCGCCCTCCGGGCGAGCGGGGGGTCGGCCGGGGCGCGGGCGTACCGGCGGTGCGGGCCGCGCGGGCGGTGCGACGGTCCCCTGCCCGCGCGCCTCGGGCTCGGCCCGGGGCGGACGCTCGACGGGGATCCCGAGCTGCTCGCTGATCTCGCGCGTTCGCCGCTGCGCGCGTCTCGACAACCCGATCCCGAGCCCGGCGAGCAGGAGCCCGAAGACGACGATGGCGAGGACGACGATGAGCGCGGTCATGAGCGATCGATCCTACGGGGCGCGGCCGGTCAGCTCGGCTGCTCGTCCTGCGGACCCGCGGTCGTCGAAGTCGTCGGTGACGCGACGATGCCCGCGGCGCGCAACGCGTTCGTCACCCGCGCGCGCAGCTCGCGCGCGACGCGCCACTGCTCCAGCGGCCGCGTCTTGGCGACGAGCCGGATGACGACGTTCTCGGGGCTGACGTCCTCGACGCCCCAGACCTCGGGCTCGTCGATCACGAGCGGGCCGAACGTGGGATCGCGCCAGACGGTGTCGGCGGTCTCCTGGATGACCTGGCTCGCACGCGCGATGTCGGCGTCGGCGGGGAGCTTGAGGTCGAGCAGCGCGCGCGACCACTGCTGCGACTTGTTGCCGACGCGCGTGATCGTCCCGTTCGGCACGTGCCAGACCACGCCCTCGACGTCGCGCAGACGCGTGGTGCGCAGGCTGATGCCCTCGACCGTTCCGGTCGCGACACCCGCGTCGATCACGTCCCCGACGCCGTACTGGTCCTCCGCGAGCATGAAGATGCCGCTCAGGAAGTCGCGCACGAGGCTCTGCGCGCCGAAGCCGATCGCGACGCCGACGATCCCCGCGCCGGCGACGATCGGACCGAGGGCGACGCCGAGCGCGTCCAGCACGCTGATGAGCGCCATCGCCCACACGACGACGGCGACGATGCTCGCGAGCAGCGCGCCGATCGTCTCCGCGCGCTGCGCGCGGCGCACGTTCGGGATCGGCCCCGTGTCGAGCCAGGACAATCCCGCGCGGCGCCGGAGCGAGCTGATGCGCTCGTCGGCCTGACCGACGCGCCGGAAGCCACGCCGCACCAGACGGCGCGCGACGCGCACGATCAACCACGCGACGAGCAGGATCACGAGGATGCGGACCGGCTTCGAGAGCGTGTCCGCTATCTCCGCGGCGCGCTGGTTGTGGCTGACCTCGTAGACCGTGGAGCACAGCCAACCCTGCTGCCCGCGCGGCCCGCAGGCCGCGACGCGACCGGCGTCCGTCGTGCTCTGCGCGACGAGCGTGGCCGCGACGACCGGCGTCATCGGACGCGCGCGGCTACCGCGCGGCGGTCGCCTCGACGAGCAACCCGTCGTCGCCGGTCATGCGCTGGCTGACGACGCGGCTCGACCCGCCCGGCGGCATCGACACGCCGTAGAGGCAGTCGGCCGCCTCCATGGTCCGGCGCTGGTGCGACACGACGACGAGCTGGGCCTCGTCGCGGAACTCGTGGATCAGGTCCAGGAAGCGGTGGAGGTTGACGTCGTCGAGCGCGGCCTCCACCTCGTCGAGCAGGTAGAAGGGCGAGGGCCGGGCCCGGAACACCGCGAACAGGAACGCGAGGGCGGTGAGCGACCGCTCGCCACCGGACAGCAGCGACAGGCGGCGCGTGTTCTTGCCCGACGGCCGCGCCTCGATCTCGATGCCGGTGTCGAGCATGTCGTCCGGATCCGTCAGCGACACGCGGCCCGAGCCGCCGGGGAACAGCGTCGTGAACAGCGCGTCGAAGTGGCGCGCGACGTCGGCGAACGCGGCCTCGAACACGGTGACGATCTCGCGGTCGACGGCCTTGATGACCCGCGTCAGCTCGCGACGGCTCTCCTTCACGTCTTCGAGCTGCTGCTGCAGGAAGTCGTGCCGCTCGCGCATCTCGTCGTACTCCTGCAGCGCGAGCGGGTTGACGGGACCCATGAGCCGCAGCTCGCGCTCGAGCTCGCGCGCGCGACCGGCGAGCGTCGTGCCCTCGGGGATCTCGGGCGGCGCAGCGTCGAGCGCGACGGACGGCTCGCAGTCGTACTCGGTGCGCAACCGCTCGACCGCCGCTTCGAGACGCATCCGCGTCTCGGCCTCCTCGATCTCCGTGCGCGACACATGCTCACGCAGCTCCGTGAGCTCGCGCTCGAGACCGGCGCGCTCGTTGCGCAAGGTGTCGAGCGTGCGACCGGCGGCACCGGCCTCCTCGGAACGCCGGCGGCGGCGCTCCGAGACGCGGTCGTGCACCGACGCGATCGTGGCGAGCCGCTCGTCGAGCGTCGCGACGAGCACCGCACACGCGCGCGCCCGCGCGGCGAGGGCCGCCCGGTGACGCTCGGCCGCCGCCTGTGCCTCCGGGTCGCGCGCCAGCCGCTCCTCGACGTCCGCGAGTCGGCGTCGGAGCAGCCCGCGACGCTCCTCGAGCGCGGCGGCCCGAACCTCGAGGTCACGGCGCAGCGTGACCGTCGCCTGCTCACGTTCCGCGAGCGCGGCCCGCGCGCGTGCCCGTTCCGATTCGCGAGCGCGTGCGTCCTGCTCGGCCCGCTCGAGACCAGGCAGGACGAGCTGCAGCTCCGAGATGCGCGCGTCGTCGGCGACGTGCCGGTCGCGCACCGTCGCGAGCTCCGACGCGACCTGCTCGAGCTCCGCGACGCGCGTGTGCGACTCGCGGTCGAGCTGCTCGAGCACCGTCGCGGCGCGCTGCCGGCGCTCCGCGCTCGCGCGTGCCTCGTCGCGCGCGGCGGACTCCGCGGCTTGCGCGTCACGAACCGCGGCGCGCGCGTCCTCGAGCCCGCCCTCGACGTCCGCACGACGGGCCTCGGCACGCTCCGCTCGCTCGGTCGCCTCGTCGAGCGCGGCCCGGGTGACGCCGGCGTCGCGGTCCGATCCCGCGCGCCATGCCCGCGCGCCGCCGAAGCAGTCACCGTCGCGCGTGACGACGACGAGGCCGGGGTTGGCGAGCGCGACGTCGAGCGCGTCGTGCCAGTCGCCTGCCGCGAGCATCACGCCGTCGAGCAGGCGCGCGAGCGACGCCTCGAGCGCGGGCACGCGCGCTCGGACGCACTCGACGAGGGGGCGGGTACGTGGCGGCACGAGCCGGCCCTGCACAGGCGCGGCGTGACGCGCGTCGAGCACGAGGAGGAGCCCGGCGGCGTCGCCGTCCTTCAGGCGCTCGAGCGCGGCGCGTGCTGCGCCACCGCCGTCGACGACCACCGCGCGCAGCGCGTCGCCGAGCGCGGCGGCGACCGCGGCTTCGGCGCCGGCGTCGATCTCGAGGTGGTCGACCAGCGGGCCGACGACGCCGGGCAGGCCGGCGACGCGCGCGGCGCCCGTCTCGGAGCGCGCGGCGTCGAGCGCCTGCGCGAGTGCCTCCGCGCGGGCGCGCCAGCGTTGCGCCTCGCCCTCGGCCGCGCGTGAAGCGGTCTCCGCATCGTGGCGCGCGTCCTCGGCGGCACGCCGGCGCTCGACCGCGGCCTCGACCGCAACCGCGAGCTCGCTCGCCCGCGAGTCGGCCGCCTCGAGCTCCGCCCGAGCGTCGCGCTGCTCGTCGCGGAGCCGCGCGAGTCGCTCCTCGATCGCGGCGCGGCGCGCGTCGAGGCGGCCGATCTCGGCCTCTCCGCGCTGCAACGCCTCGCGCCCCGCCTGCAGGTCACGGCGCGCCGCGGCGAGCCGCTCCGCGACGTCGTCGGCCTCCGCGTCCGCGAGCGCCGCCCGCTCCTGCGCGAGCCGGCGCTCGGCCTCCTCGAGCTCGACCGTCGGACCGGCGAGATCGGCGGCCTCGGCGTCGACGGAGGCGAGCTCGGCACGGACCGCGGCGGCGTCGGCGACGAGCGTCTCCACGACGCCGGTGTCGGCGGCGGCCGCGAGCTCGCGCTCGAGCCCCCGCTGGCGCTCCGCGGCGAGCGCGCGCAGCCCGCGTGCCCGCTCGCGCAACGACTCGACGCGCACGAGCGCGTCCGCGAGGTCGTCGTCGCCGAGCGCGCTGAGCGCGTGCTCGGCGTCGAGCACCGCGGCGTCCAGCTCGCGCAGTCGCGCGCGCACACGCGCGTCGTTGCCGTCGAGCTCGGCGCGCTTGTCGCGCAGGCGCTCGCGACGCGTCTGCAGACCGGCGATCTCGTGCCCCGCGAGGTGGACACGGATCGCGCGCAGCTCGTCGACGAGACCGTCGTGACGGCGCGCGGCGTCGGCCTGGCGCTGCAACGGCGTGAGCCCGCGGCGCACCTCGCGCAGGAGGTCCTGCAGCCGGAGCAGGTTGCCCTCGGTCGCCTCGAGGCGGCGTTCGGCCTTCTCCCGGCGCTTGCGGAACTTGAGGATCCCGGCGGCCTCCTCGACGATCGCCCGCCGGTCCTCCGGGCGCGCGTTGAGCACGGTGTCGAGCTGACCCTGGCCGACGATGACGTGCTGCTGCCGCCCGATGCCCGAGTCCGACAGGAGCTCCTGGATGTCGAGCAGGCGACACGGCGCGCCGTTGATCTGGTACTCGGACTCGCCGGTGCGGAACAGCGTCCGCGTGATCGTCACCTCGGAGAACTCGATCGGCAGCAGACCGGCGCTGTTGTCGATCGTGAGCGACACCTCGGCGCGCCCGAGTGCCGGGCGCTGCGCCGTACCGGCGAAGATGACGTCGTCCATCTTGGCGCCGCGCAG
This sequence comes from Acidimicrobiia bacterium, assembly GCA_035651955.1. Taxonomy (NCBI): domain Bacteria; kingdom Bacillati; phylum Actinomycetota; class Acidimicrobiia; species Acidimicrobiia bacterium. The sequence continues at coordinate 23,008 of DASRES010000009.1, read as the reverse complement.
GCTGCGGGCACCCTGGGCACCCAGCACCCACGCGACCGAGTCGACGACGTTCGACTTCCCCGAGCCGTTCGGACCGACGACGACCGTCACGCCGGGCTCGAACTCGAGCGTCGTCCGTTCCGCGAACGACTTGAAGCCCTTGAGGGTCAACGACTTCAGGAACACGCGGGCCCCCTCGACATCATCGAGCGAGCGTAGCGACGGGATCGGACGGCCCCGCGGACCTGTGCAGAGGTGCCGGTCACGCGATCGCGAACCCCGACTCGCCGGCCGGCTGCTCGTCGTCGACGTCGACCGCGGTGACGTGGGCGCGCGGCGGTCCGTCGTGACACCACCGCACCATCGCGTCGACCGCGTCACGTGCGCCCTCGAACGCGGCTTCGACCGCGCCGTCGGCCCGGTTGCGGACCCAGCCCGTCACACCGAGATCACGCGCCACGCGACGACACGAGTCGCGGAAGAAGACGCCCTGCACGCGACCGTGCACGACCACGTGCCGCCGCACGACCTCATCGTGCACCGATCACACCTGGCAAGCCTCGCAGAAGAACGTCGAACGGCTGCCGACGCGCTGGCGCACGAGCGGGCGCCGGCAGCGACGGCACGCCTCGCCCTCGCGTGCGTACACGTTGTGATGGAGCTGGTACTCGCCCGGCTTGCCGAACACGTCGACGTACTGCGCGTCCGCGAGCGACGACCCGCGGTGCTTCACCGCCTCCTGCAGCACCTCGACCATCGCGCGGTAGAGCCGCCTGACCTCCTCCTCGGTGAGCGAGTCGGTCATGCGGTCCCACCGCAGGCCGGCCTCGAAGAGGATCTCGTCGCTGTAGATGTTGCCGATCCCGGCAAGGAAGGTCTGGTCCATCAGCGCGGTCTTCAGCTTCGTGTGGCGTTGCGCGATGAGCTGACCGAACTGGGCCCACGAGATGTTGCGCTCGAGCGGGTCGAGACCGAGGTGTGCGAGCTCCTCGACCTCGTGCTCGATGCCGTCGAGCGACGTCACGAACATCTCGCCGAACGTGCGCGGGTCGATGAAGCGCAGCTGCCCGCCCTGCGTGAACGTGATGATGACGTGCGTGTGCTTCGGCAGGGCCTCCTTCGCGGACTTCGCGCGCAGCAGCTGACCGGACATGCCGAGGTGCGCGACGAGCACGTCGCCGCCCTCGAGCCGCATCAACAGGTACTTGCCGCGCCGGTCCACGCCGGTGATGCGCACGCCCTCGAGGCGCGACACGAACTGCTTGCGGTTCTGGTGCCGCCGGATCGAGCGCATGCCCTTCACCTCGACGGCCTTGATCCGCTTGCCGCTCACCTCGCGTTCGAGGTCGCGCCGGACGACCTCGACCTCAGGCAGCTCCGGCATCCGACTCTCCTTCGTGTTCCCTGCCCTCAGCGGCCACCGGTTCGTCCTCCTTCGCGGACTCGTCCAGCGCGCACAGCCACAACCACGCGGCTTTTGCCGCGGCCTGCTCGGCCTGCTTCTTCGAACGCCCTTCGCCCGTTCCGCGCGCCTCGCCGTCGAGCATCACCGTCGCGACGAAGCGCTTCGCGTGGTCGGGCCCGTGGCCGGCGACCTGGTAGCGCGGCAGGCGGTCGAACCGGCGTGCCGCGAGCTCCTGGAGACGGGTCTTGTAGTCGTGCCCGCCGGGTCCGGCGGCGGCCAGCGCGATCCGTCCGGCGAGGAGCCGGAGCACGAGCTCGTTCGCGGCGGACCAGCCGCCGTCGAGGTAGACGGCCGCGATGACGGCCTCCATCGCGTCCGAGAGGATCGACGGCTTCGAGCGCCCGCCGGACGCGTCCTCGCCCTTGCCGAGCAGCAGCTCCGAGCCGAGTCCGACCTCGACCGCGAGCTCCGCGAGCACCTCCGCGTTGACGACCGCGGCGCGCACCTTCGCGAGCTCGCCCTCGGGGAGGTCGGGATAGAGCGCGAACACCCGGTCGGTCACGACGAGGCCGAGCACGGCGTCGCCCAGGAACTCGAGGCGCTCGTTCGACTCGGTGTCGGGGTGCTCCGCGCACCACGACCGGTGCGCGAGCGCGCCCAGCAGGCGACGGCGGTCCCGGAACGGCCACCCGAGCCGCTCCTCGAGCCGGACGAGGCCGTCGCGGTCGTGGTCGTCCGTGCTCACGACTGCGTGCTCCGCATCCGTTCGAGGACGTACTCGACGTAGTCGCGGACGGTCCGGAGGTCCACGAGGTCGTCGTCGTCGATCGCGAAGCCGACGGTCCGCTCCCCCATCTCCTCCTCGACGGCCTCGACGAGGTCGAGGATCGCGAGCTCGTCGGCGTGCAGGTCGTCGACGACGCGCGTGTCGAGCGTGATCTCGTCCTCGTCGACGGAGAGGATCTCCGCGAGGTGCGCGCGCACGACACGGAAGACGTCGTCGGGGTCGACCGGGCCGCGCGCGACGTGCGTCTCAGCCGGCACGGCCGGCCGCCTCCTCCAACCGGGCGACGATGTCCGCGGCGACGCAGTCGCGCGCGACGCGCGCCGCGTTCACGATCGCGGTCGCCGACGACGAACCGTGCGAGATGACACACACGCCATTCACGCCGAGCAGCATCGCCCCGCCGGTCGCGTCGGGGTCGAGGTCCGCGGCGACCTCGAGCAGCGCCGGCATCACCGCCTGGGCCGCTTCGGCGATGTCCTCGCGCGCCAGCACGCCGAACACGAGACCGGCGACCATCTTGACCGCGCCCTCGATGGACTTCAGCGCGACGTTCCCGGTGAACCCGTCGGTCACGACGACGTCCGGACGCGGCGACATGAGGTCGCGCCCCTCGACGTTGCCGACGAACCCGGGTGTGCCCTCGAGCAGCGCGTACGTCTTCTTGCGCAGCTCGTCGCCCTTGCCGGGCTCCTCGCCGTTCGACAGGAGACCGATCGTCGGCTCCGCGAGCCCGAGCCTGATGCGCGCGTAGGTCGCGCCCATCGCCGCGAACTGCACGAGCCACTCGGGGTCCGCGTCCGTCGTGGCACCGCTGTCGACGAGCAGCTGCGCGTGCATGCCGGGCCGCGGGATGAGGAGCCCGATCCCGGGACGGGCGATCCCCTTGATCCGCCCCATCCGCAGGAGCGCGGCCGCCATCGTGGCTCCGGTGTTGCCGGCGCCGACCATCGCCTGCGCGCGCCCGTCGCGCACGGCCTCGGCGCACCGGACCAGCGACGCGTCCTTCCGTGTGCGCACGGACGACGCGGGATCGTCGTGCATCGCGATGACGTCGCCCGCGTGCAGCAGCTCGACGCCGTCGGGCGGCTCACCGCCCGGCAGCAGCGGACGGATCAGCTCCTCCCGGCCGACGAGGAGCACGTCGACGTCGGCCTCGTCGTGCGCACGCAGCGCACCGGCGACGATCTCGTCCGGGGCGCGGTCTCCCCCCATGGCGTCGACCGCGACCCGGGTGCGACTCATGGATGGTTAGTCCACCTCGAGGACCTGACGACCGCGGTACCAGCCGCAGTTGCCGCACACCGTGTGCGGCAGCTTCGCAGCCCCGCAGTTCGGGCACAGCGACCGCGCGGGTGCCGCGAGGCGCCAGTTCGACGCCCGCCGGGTCCGGGTCTTGCTGCGGGGGGTCTTGCGCTTCGGGACGGCCATCCGGGGCGCTCCTCGGTCGTCGGATGCGGCGTGATTGTGACACGGGCCCTCCCGTCGGCCGTGGTGGCGGGCCGGGCGGGCACCGGCGGCGTGGGCCGGGTCGGTCGCGGTGCGGTCAGAGCTCGAGCTGCGACAGCGCCGCCCAGCGGGGGTCGACGGGGTCGGGCTCGCACGAACAGGGGGCGGTGTTGCGGTCGGCGCCGCACTGCGGGCACAGTCCCGCGCAGTCGGGCCGGCAGAGGGGCGCGGCCGGGAGCTCGAGCAGCACGGCGTCCCGCACCGGGAGCCCGAGGTCGACGTGGTCGTGCTCGAGCGGGTACGTCTCGCCCTCGAGGGGGTCGGCCTCGAAGAGCTCCTGCAGCTCGCACCGCACGGACCCCTCGACCGGACCGAGGCACCGGCTGCACGCCGCCCGCCAGGGCGCCACCACCGCACCGCGCACGACGATCCCCTCGGGGACGCGCTCGAGCAGCACGTCGAGGGCGAGGGGCGCGTCGCCGGGGACGCTCGATCCGGAGACCGCGAGCCCGCTCACCCGGACCTCGAGCCGGAGCGTCCGGCGCGAGCCGGGGCGGTGGAGCAGGTCAGCGACGTTGGTGCGCAGGGAGGTCATGGGCGGGTCGCGGCGGGTGGCGAGACGCCGCGCGACCGCCCATCGTAGCAGGTGAGCGGCGATTTCCAGATCCTTCCAGCCGGGCGCGCGCGGGCCGCGCCGGGGCGGTCGCTAGGGCTGGTCCTGGTCGAAGAACGTCGACTCGGCGTGCTCCGCGTCGTCGTCCTCGGCGGGCAGGTCGACCACGACCTGGAGCCGCTGCCGCCCCTTCTGGACCGCCTGCATCGTCCGCTCGAGCACGACCTCGAACGAGGCGAGCCGCTGGTCGACGTAGTCCTCCGCCTCGTGGCGCAGGGCGCGGGCCGCGGCCTCGGCGTCGTCGACGAGCGCCTGGGCCCGGCGACGGGCCTCCCGCACGACCTCGGTGCGTTCGACCATCCGCTCGGCCTGCACCCGCCCGGCCTCGACGATGTCGTCGGCCTCGCGACGCGACTGCGCGAGGAACTCCTCGCGCTCCTTCAGCAGCCAGCGCGCCTGGCGCAGCTCCTCGGGCATGTTCGCGATCGCGTCCTCGAGCAGCGTGAGGATCTCGTCCCGGTTCACGAGCACCGACGCCGACATCGGCATCGAGCGACCACCTTCGACCAGGTCACGGATCCGCAGGAGCAGCGCCTCGGTGTCGTGCGCGCCGGTGTGCATGACGTGGTCACTCATCACGGGCACCACCGCCGAAGCGCTCGACCAGCCGCTTGGTCACGAGGGAGGGGACCATGCTCGAGACGTCGCCACCGAAGCGCGCGACCTCGCGCACGAGGCTCGACGAGAGGAAGGAGTACTGCGGGCTGGTCGAGATGAAGAACGTGTCGATCCCCGACAGGCTCTGGTTCATCTGTGCCATCTGCAGCTCGTAGTCGAAGTCCGACACCGCCCGGAGCCCCTTGACGATCGCGTCCGCGCCGTGCTCGGCCGCGAAGTCGACCAGGAGCCCCTTGAAGAACTCGATGCGGACGTTCGGGAGGTGCGCACACACCTCCCGGAGCATCTCCTGGCGCTCCTCCAGCGTGAACAGGGACTGTGCCTTCTGCGGGTTGCGGATGACGGCGACGATCACCTCGTCGAAGTGGCGCGCGGTCCGCTCGATGATGTCGACGTGCCCGTTGGTGACGGGGTCGAACGATCCTGGGCACAGCGCAGTTGCCACGGCGGGCGGTCTCCTCGTGGACGGCCGTGGTGGACGGCCGTGTCGATGGCCGCGTGGGATGGCCGGCCGCGGGCGACGCAGCGGCCGAGCCTGGTCACGGACCGACGATCCGCACGAGCGTATCCCCGTACGCGCGTTCCCATCGTGCTTCCCACCCGTCGACCAGCTGCGGGACGGGCGTCGACGCCGACTGCTCCACCACGACCGTCGCGGCCGGCGCCAACCATCCGGGCTGCGCGAGCGCGCCGAGCACGGACGTGATCTCGCGGGCGGGCGTATCGTACGGCGGGTCGAGCAGGACGAGATCGAACGGCGCCTGCTCGGGCGGGCTGTCGTGGACGAACCCTGCCACGGTGCGGCGTTGGGTGTGCGCCCGCTCGCGCATGCCGGTCGTGCGCAGGTTGGCTCGGATCGCGTCGACGGCTCGCGGGTCGCGGTCCACGAGGAGCGCCCGCGACGCCCCGCGTGAGAGCGCCTCGATCGCCAGCGCGCCACTTCCCGCGTAGAGGTCGAGCACGGACGCGTCGACGACACGGTCCGGGCCGAGCGCGGCGAACAACGCCTCCTTCACCCGGTCCGCGGTCGGCCGCGTGCGCGCGCCCTTCGGCGCGACGAGCGGCAGCCCGCCGGCCTCGCCCGCGACGACCCGCAACCCGCGCGGATGGGCCTGACGGTGGCGCGGCATGCACACGATCGTCGCGCCGGCTCGCGTTCCGTGAAGCGTCATGCACAGCATGTGGGCCTGACGCTTCACAGAACGGCGACGGCTCGCCGCTGCTCAGCTCTTGAAGAGGAACTCGACGTCGTCGCCGAGCAGGTCCTCGACCTCTTCCGCGAGCTGGCGGTTGCGGGCGAGCGTGGGGTCCTCGTCGAGGAGACGCTCCGCGACGGCGCGCGCCGCCTCCACGTACTTGACGTCGCGCGGGATGCGCCCGAGCTTGAGATCCCCGAGCCCGGCCTGACGCTCGCCGAACACCTCGCCGGCGCCGCGGATCTCGAGGTCGCGCTCGGCGAGCAGGAAGCCGTCGGTCGACTCCGCCATCGCGGCCATGCGGGCCTCGGAGTCCTTGGTGGTCGGGTCGGCGAACAGGAAGCACCACGACCTCCCTCCGCCGCGCCCGACGCGGCCCCGGAGCTGGTGGAGCTGCGAGAGCCCGAAGCGGTCGGCGTCCTCGATGATCATCACGGTCGCGTTCGGCACGTCGACACCGACCTCGATGACGGTCGTGGCCACGAGCACGTCGACCTCGCCGTCGCGGAACGCGGCCATTGCGGCCGCCTTCTCCTTCGCGGGGAGCTGCCCGTGCAGCAGACCGAGCCGCAGCCCGTGCAGGTCCTCCGCCGCGAGCCGTTCGAGCTCCTCGCTGGCGGCCTTCGCCTGCGTCCTGGGTGACCCCTCGACGAGCGGACACACGACGTACGCCTGCCTTCCCTGGGCGACCTCCTCGCGCAGCCGTTCGTACGCGGCCGCGCGCTCGAGCGGGTTCGGCCCGACGACGGTCGTGTCGATCGGTGTGCGTCCCGGCGGCATCTCGCGCAGCTCGGACTTGTCGAGGTCGCCGTAGACGAGCATCGCGGCCGTGCGCGGGATCGGCGTCGCCGTCATCACCAGCACGTCGGGCGTCGCGCCGTCACGACCGTCGCGCCCGAGATCGCGCAGCAGCGCGCGCTGCTCGACGCCGAACCGGTGCTGCTCGTCGATCACCGCGATCCCGAGGCGCGCGAACGGGAGGTCGCCGTAGATCAGCGCGTGCGTGCCGACGACGATGTCGACGGAGCCGTCTGCGAGCCCGTCGGCGAGTCGCCGCCGCTCCGCCGCGCCCGTGCGGTTCGTGAGCAACGCGGCCGTCACGGGGCGGTCGCCCGTGAGCGTCGCGTCGTCGCCGACGGTCAGCCCGTCGAGCAGGCGCGACACGACCGCGTGGTGCTGCTCCGCGAGCACCTCGGTCGGCGCCATCAGCGCGCCCTGGTAGCCGCCCTGCACGCCGGCGAGGAGCGCGGCGAGCGCGACGACGGTCTTGCCCGACCCGACGTCACCCTGCAGCAGCCGGTGCATCGGCGACGCCCCCGCCATGTCGGCGCGGATCTCGTCGATCGCGCGCCGTTGGTCGCGCGTCAACGCGAACGGCAGGGAGTCGAGGAAGCGCGTCACCAACGGCCCGTCGACGTCGTGCCGGATCCCCGACTGCTCCGCGTCGAGCGCGCGCTTGCGCGCCACCAAGCCCAGCTGCATGCGCAGGAACTCGTCGAACCGCAACCGGCGCTGTGCCTGCCGGGCGGTCTCCGTGCTGTCCGGTTGGTGGACCTGCCGGTACGACCAGTCGCGGTCGCGCAGCTTCAGCTCGGTGCGCACCGAGCTCGGCAACGGCTCGGCGATCTCGCCGACGGCGTCGAGCGTGCGACGCACCGCGTCGCGCAGCTGCCACGTGAACACCTCGGCCTTGCCGGACTGCGGGTAGACGGGCACGACCGTCGCCGTGTTCTCGCCCTCGCGTCCGAGCACGTCGACGACGGGGTTCGTCAGCTGGCGGCGGCCGCGGTACAGCTCGACCTTCCCGAAGAACGCGGCCTCCGTCCCGACCGGCAGCTGCTTCTCGCGCCACGGCTGGTTGAAGAACGTCACGTTGAGCGACGACGTGCCGTCGGTGATCGCGGCCTCGACGATCGCCCGGCGGTTGCGCGTCCGGCGCGACGAGATCCGACGCACCTCCGCGAACACCGTCGCCTCCTCGCCCTCCTGCAGCGCCGCGATCTCCGACTGGTTCGTCCGGTCGTGATAGCGGCGCGGGTAGTGCGTCAGGAGGTCGAGCGCGGTCTCGATCTCCATGATCGCCAGCCGCTCGCGCAGCCGCTCCCGGATCCCGACGTCGGACAGCGGCAGATGCGCGAGGTCCCGCAGTGTGCGCAAGCGCGCTACTCCACGCCGACGAGGTACGGGTACAGCGGTTGATCGCCCTGGTGGAACTCGACCTCGACGTGGGGGTGCGCGAGCGCGAGATGCTGCTCGATGCGCGACGCGTCCGCCTGACGCGCGTCTGCGCCGCACAGCACCGTGACCAGCTCGCTGTCGTCGTCGACGAGGTTGTCGAGCAGTGCGACGACGGCCTCCACCGGGGAGTGCGCGACGGCGCGGATGCCGTCGCGGTCGAGCGCGATCCAGTCGCCCGCACTGATCGCGCCCGCGTCGGAGCTGCCGTCCCGTACGGCCTGCGTGACCTCGCCCGAGCGCACGCGCTCGAGCGTCTGCTCCATCGCCTTGACGTTCGTGTCGAGCGGCGCGGCGCCGTCGTAGCAGACGAGTAGCGCGAGCCCTTCGACGACGGACGACGTCGGCACGACCGCGACCTCGCGCTCCGTGATCTCCGCGACCTGCCGAGCGACGGGGACGATGTTCTTGTTGTTCGGCAGGATGACGACGCTGCGCGCCGCGACGGATTCGACGGCGTCGAGGATCTGCTGCGTCGACGGGTTCATCGACTGCCCGCCGGCGACGACCGCCTGCACGCCGAGGCTCGAGTACAACCGGCGCACACCTTCGCCGACCGCGACCGCGACGACCGCGGTCGTGACCTCCTCGGGAGCGAAGGAGTGCGCGACCGCGCCCTCGCCATCATGCGCGTGCTCGCGCACCCACGACTCCTCCTCCACCTGCTCGTGCAGGTCGGTGACGCGGATCCGGCACGGACGCCCGGCCTCGATGCCCGCCTCGATCGCGGCGCCGATGTCGTTCGTGTGGACGTGGCAGTTCCACATCCCGTCCCCGCCGACGACGACGATCGAGTCGCCGATCGCGCCCCACGCGTCCTTGAACGCGGGAACCGTCTCGTCGGCGGCCTCGAGCAGGTACATCACCTCGTACCGCAACGACGACACGTCGTCGCCGCGCAGGTGCGCCTCGACCGCGGGCGGCGTGTGCACGACCTCGGGCTCGGGGATCGGCCGGCCGTCGGTCACCTCGAGGAGCGCGTCGAGGAGCAGCGTGAAGCCGCGCCCACCGGCGTCGACCACGCCCGCGCTCTTCAGGACGGGCAGCAGGTCGGGCGTGCGGGCGACGGCGTCGCGCGCCGCGGTCGCGCACCGGTCGAGCAGCGGGACGAGGTCGCCGGCGCCGTCGTCGTGGGCGGCCGCGGCGGCCTCGGCGACGCTGCGCACGACGGTGAGGATCGTGCCCTCGACCGGTCGCATGACGGCCTGGTACGCGGCGTCCGACGCGTGGCGGAACCCGGTCACCAGCGCGCCGGCGTCGACCGCGTCGAGATCGCGGAACGTGTCGGCGAGACCGCGCAGGATCTGCGACAGGATCACGCCCGAGTTCCCCCGCGCGCCCATGAGCGAGCCGTGCGCGATCGCGTGGCAGACCTCGGACATCGTGTCCGCGGTCCCGATCTCGTTCGTGACCGACTCGAGCGTCAGCGCCATGTTCGTACCGGTGTCGCCGTCGGGCACCGGGTAGACGTTGAGGCGGTTCAGCTCGTCCTGGTGCGCGCGCAACGCGTCACGGAAGCGGGTCACGACGGTGCGCAGGTCGCCGGCGCCGAGCCGTGCAAGCGCGGTCTCCGGTCGCGTCATGGGTCGAGCGTACCGCCGTGACCTGCAGCACGAATCGCCCACCGGGTGAGGCCTGCTAGCGTTGAGCGGTTCCCCGGGATCCCTCACGAGGTGTTCGGTCATGGCTTCCGTCTGCGACGTGTGCGGCAAGAGCCCGCGCTTCGGCATGCGCCTCAGCCACTCGCACCGTCGCACGAAGCGCCGCTGGAACCCGAACGTGCAGCGCGTGCGCGCCATCGTCGACGGCGCGCCGCGGCGGATCCACGTCTGCACCGCGTGCCTGAAGTCCGGCAAGGTGCAGAAGCCCGCTCGCTGACGGCGCGAGACGCGGTCGTGCAGGGCGTCGTCCGCGCGTACGACCCGGCGACCGGCGAGGGCGTCGTCGTCCGGGACACGGACCGCGCCGACCTGCTCCTCGCGCCCGGCGCGCTCGACGGATCGGTCCTGCGGTTCCTGCGCCAGGGTCAGCGGGTCGTCTTCGACCTCGACGACGACGGCCGGGCAACGCACGTGCGCCTCGGCTCCGAGCCCGACATGGGGCTCCCGACCGCGCGGGTCTGATCACCGCGAGCGGCCGTACCGGTCGCTCCGTTTGGGTACGTGTTCCTTACCGGTCCTAGACTTTTCGGTCTCCGGGCTCGTCTCCCGGGGGTCCCCGGCTCGGCAAAGGAGCACGCCGTGACATCGACGACCAACGTCACCACTGGGAACCGGAGGCTGCGGCAGTGGGTGGACGAGGTCGCCGAGCTGTGCCAGCCGGAGTCGATCCACTGGTGCGACGGTTCCGAGCGGGAGCGTGACCAGCTGTACGCGCAGCTCGTCGAGGCGGGGACGTTCGTCGAGCTCGACCCGGCCAAGCGCCCCGGCTCGTACTGGGCCGCGTCCGACCCGAGCGACGTCGCGCGCGTCGAGGGCCGCACGTTCATCTGCTCCGAGCGCCAGGAGGACGCGGGCCCGACGAACAACTGGGTCGACCCGAAGGAGATGCGCGCCAAGCTGCAGGAGCTGTTCCGCGGGTCGATGCGCGGCCGCACGATGTACGTCGTCCCGTTCAGCATGGGCCCGCTCGGGTCGCCGCTGTCCTACATCGGCGTCGAGATCACCGACTCCCCGTACGTCGCCGTCAGCATGCGGACGATGACCCGCATGGGCCAGGCCGCGCTCGACGTGCTCGGCGACGACGGCGAGTTCGTCCCCTGTCTGCACTCCGTCGGCGCGCCGCTCGCGCCCGGGGAGCAGGACGTGCCGTGGCCGTGCAACCCGGACGAGAAGTACATCGTCCACTTCCCCGAGACACGCGAGATCATGTCGTTCGGCTCGGGGTACGGCGGCAACGCGCTGCTCGGCAAGAAGTGCTTCGCGCTGCGCATCGCATCCGTGATCGCGCGCGACGAGGGTTGGCTCGCCGAGCACATGCTCGTGCTGAAGCTGACGAACCCGAAGGGCGTCACCCGCTACATCACCGCCGCGTTCCCGTCGGCGTGCGGCAAGACGAACCTCGCGATGCTCGTACCCACGCTCCCGGGCTGGAAGGTCGAGACGATCGGCGACGACATCGCGTGGATGAAGTTCGGCGAGGACGGCCGCCTGCACGCCATCAACCCTGAGTTCGGGTTCTTCGGTGTCGCGCCGGGAACGAACATGGAGACGAACCCGAACGCGATGCTCGGCGTGCGGGAGAACACGATCTTCACGAACACCGCGCTCACGGACGACCGTGACGTGTGGTGGGAGGGCATGACCGAGGAGCCGCCCGCGCACTGCACCGACTGGCAGCGCAACGAGTGGACGCCCGAGCGCGACACGCCGGCCGCGCACCCGAACTCTCGGTTCTGCTCGCCCGCGTCGCAGTGCCCCGTGATCGCGCCCGAGTGGGAGGACCCGAAGGGCGTCCCGATCTCGGCGATCCTGTTCGGCGGCCGTCGCCGTACGACCGTGCCGCTCGTGTACGAGTCACGCGACTGGAAGCACGGCGTGTTCATCGGCGCGTCGATGGGATCGGAGCGGACCGCGGCCGCGGTCGGCAAGGTCGGCGAGCTCCGCTTCGACCCGTTCGCGATGCTGCCGTTCTGCGGCTACCACATGGCCGACTACTTCGGTCACTGGCTGTCGATGACGGAACGGACGGACGAGTCGAAGCTGCCGCGCGTCTACGGCGTGAACTGGTTCCGCCGCGATGACGACGGCAACTTCCTCTGGCCCGGCTATGGCGAGAACTCACGCGTCCTCGCGTGGATCTTCGACCGCGTCGAGGGAACCGCCGGTGCACAGGAGACACCGATCGGCAACGTGCCGCGCGTCGAGGACCTCGACCTGAGTGGGCTCGACGTCTCGCACGACGCCGTCGCCGAGGCGCTGACCGTCGACCCCGAGGAGTGGCGCGAGCAGCTGCCACGCCTCGAGCAGCACTTCGACTCGTTCGGGGCGAAGCTCCCCGAGGCGATGCGCGACGAGCTCGGCGAGCTGAAGCGCCGGTTGGGCTGAGCGCCGCGCGCGGCGTCACGTCACCCAGTCACGCTTCGTCGAGCGCTGAGTCGGTCCGTGACCGACTCACGCTTCATCGAAGCGTGCGCGATGGCGGAATGGACGCTGGCGACCAGTTCGTCGGGCGCGTCGCGGACCTGATCCCACGTCACGGGGACGATCCGCCATCCCGCCGCCACCAGCCGCGCGGCACGGGCCCGGTCGTCGACGAACGCGCGACGCCCCGCGTGGAACAGGTACCCGTCGGCCTCGAGCGCGACCTGGCTGTCAGGCCACGCGAAGTCCAGACGAAACGTCGCACCGCCGACGCACACCGGGTGCTGCCGTACCGGACGCGGGAGATCGCTCGCGACGAGAACGCGCCACACGGCGGCCTCGAGCGCGGATTCCAGCGGCTCCGCACCGCGGCCCCGTTCCTCCAGCAGCCGGCGCAACGTGGGCGTGCCGGGCCGACCTGTTCCACCGAGGTCGTCGAGACGCCACGCGACGAACGCAGACTTGGTGAGCCTCGCTCGCAACGCGGATTCCAGCGCGCGCTCGAGCGCGCTCGAGTCGACCGCACCGGCGAGATCGATCAACGTCCGTGCCGCGCTCGTCGTCGGAACGCCGTGCACGACGTCGCGGTCCACCGCCGGCAGCGTCCTGGCGCGATGCACGACGATCGACTCGTGCCGCGGCGATCGTCCTTCGGGAACGGTGACGTGGACCCGCGTCGTCCCGACACCGTCGAGTCGCCACAGGACCGCGGCGGCCTCGTGGGAAACCACCGCGCCGTCGCCGGCCCACAGCGTCGCGGCCATCGCGGCCTGCCGTCCCCGTTCGGGCGCTCCCGCGATCCGGTACACGCGGGGCAGGACCCGGTCCCAGCGTCCGTTCCGGACCCGGGCCGCGATCGCGTCGGCGTCGAAGCCGAGCCGGTGCGCCTGCGCGACGCCGATCACACCGTGCTGCACGGCCGCGAGCCGAGCTGCCGCCCGGTCGCGCGTCCTCCGGGCGTTGGATGCCTCCTGCGGTCTCATGCGCCCCATCGAAGCGCGGGCGTATGTCACTCACGCTTCGTCGAGCGCTGAGTCGGTCCCTGACCGACTCACGCTTCATCGAAGCGTCGAAGGCCGGCTCGGCGCGCGCGTCGCGGCGACCGCATACGATCCGCGCCAACCCGCGCGGATCGGAGGTCGCATGACAGTCCGGGCGTACGTGCTGATCCAGACCGAGGTCGGGCGCGCCGCGCACGTCGCCGCGGAGGTGCGCCGCCTCGACGGCGTCGTCGCGGCCGACGACGTGACCGGCCCCTACGACGTCGTCGTGTCGACCGAGGCGAACACCATGGACGACCTCGGGAAGATGGTCGTCTCGCAGATCCAGGCCGTCGAGGGCATCACGCGCACGCTCACCTGCCCGGTCGTGCAGCTGTAGCGACGCTCGCAGTCAGTCGAGCGCGAGACGGGCGGCGCCTGCGAACAGCCACTCGGCCACGCGCACGTCGTCGGTGACGACCGCTCCGGAGCGCGTCAGGTCCGAGCGGTTCGCCGCCACCCGGCAGAACGCGGCGGCGTCGACGACGACCCGCGAGGCGAACGCCACACGCGGACGTGCGCGCGACGCGTCACCGCGGAGCGCGACGTCCCACGTTCCCCCGCCGGCGCCCGTCAGGACGAGCCGTGCGGTCACGTCCGGTGCATCGCTGCCCGCGAGCGCGACGCCGAGCGGCAGCAGGCCGGTCGCGAGACCCGTCATCCGTGTCAGCGTCCCGGGCTCGGGGTCGGCGACGGCGCGACCGGTTGCCCGCCGCACGTCCTCGTCGTGGGTCCAAAGCTCGAACGCGCGCGCGACGAGCAGCTCGTCGAGCGGCAGGGCGATGCCGTGGAACCGCACGTCCCGCGCGGCATCGGCACGAGCGTCGAGCAGCGACAGCGTGTGCGCGAACGTGGTGGTCCAGTCGTCGCGCGTGTCGCTCGGGGACCGACCCGCCTGCGCGAGCGCGGTCGCCTGTGTCGCCTCGACGTGGTCCGCGTCGCCGACCGACATGTCGCCCTGGAGCATCGCCGCGAAGTCGCGTTCGACGCCGATCAGGTGACCGACCAGGCCCGAGACGTCGAGGTCCCGGACGGTCGGGCGCGTCCACTCGTCGTCGTCGAGCTCGCCGAGCAGCGCGGCGAGCCGGTCGCCCATGCGCCGGAAGGCGGTCGCACCCGTGACGCGGTCGACGGGGTCGGTCGTGAACCCGGGCGCACGTCCGTCGGTCGCGGCGTCGAGGACGCGGTCGCGCAGCCCGCCGGCAGGCGTCTGGGCGTCCGCCTCGGCGAGCGCGTAGTGCAGCTCCGTGAGGAGGTCCGTCGCGGACGGGTTCGCGCTCACACCGTCTCCAAGGTCAAGGGACCGAGCCAGTCCCGCAGCTTCGCCTGCGCGAGTCGCAACCGCGACTTGACGGTCCCCTCGGGGATCTCCAGCGCGGCCGCCACCTCGGGGTGGGTCATGCCGTGCCAGAACGCGAGCTCGATCGCGCGGCGCTGGTCCTCCGGGAGGCGCTCGATCGCGCACCGGACGGTCTCCGCGACCGCGGTCGCATCGGCGACGTCGCGCCACTCCGCGGGCACGCCGGCTGCCTCGAACACGTCTTCGCGTGCCTGGCGTCGCGCCGACGAGCGGACGGCGTCGACGGCCCGCCGGTGTGCGAGCACGCCGAGGAAGGTCCGCAACGACGCCCGGTCGGGGTCGTAGCGGTCGGGCTGGCTCCAGAGCGCCGTGAACACCTCCTGGACGACGTCCTCGGCCGCGGCGGTGCTGCCCGTCACGCGTCGCGCCTGACCCAACACGAACGCTCCGTGCCGGTCGAAGACCTCGGCGAGCGCGCTGTCGTCACCGGCACGCAGACGCTCGGCGAGGAGCCGGTCCTGCACGCCGGCAATGTAGCGCCCGATCTCCTCGACCAACACGCCCGTGATTCGTCGCGGCCCGGTGATCCGGATTCATCGGGCGCGACGAACTGGATCGCGACTGCACCGTCAACCGGCAGGAGCGAGGAGGCAGGGAATGGGCATCGTCACGGCCGTCGAATCGGACGTGCTGCACGTGGTCGGGGACCGCGTGCGGGTCCTCGTGGAGGGCCGGGACTCCGGCGACACGTTCGAGATGTTCGAGGTGACGGGCGACGCGGGGTCGGGCCCGCCCCCGCACGCGCACCCGTGGATCGAGACCTACCTCGTGCTCGAGGGGAACGTGCTCGTCGAGATCGGCGACGAGCAGACGATCGCCGAGCCCGGGACGTCGGCGATCGTCCCGGCGGGCACGGTGCACCGCTTCGAGATCGCGACCGAGACCGCGCGCTTCATCGTGGCGACGACCGGAGCGGGCGCGTCGCGGTTCTTCCGCGACATGTCGGCGAACGCGCCGGGCGCGCCGACGCCCGAGAACCTTCCCGGCATCGTCGAGGTCGCGAAGCGCAACGGGCTCACGTCACCGCTGTTCTGATCAGCAGGGGGAACGACATGGCAGAGGCACTCATCCTCGAGTTCACCGGCATCGGCAAGAGCGAGTACGACGCCGTCAACGAGAAGCTCGGGATCGACATGACGAACGGATCGGGCGACTGGCCGCGCGGTCTGCTGATGCACGCCGCCGGCACCGAGGACGGCGGGAAGTTCGTCGTCAGCGAGGTGTGGGCATCGCGCGCCGACCAGGAGACGTTCATGAGCCAACGGCTCGGTGCTGCGCTCGCGGCGGGCGGCGTGACGTCGGCACCGGCGGTGACGTGGGTGCGGCTGCTCGCGTACCACACGCCAGGGAGCTGACCGCTTCCCCGCTCACAGGCCTCGCTCAGCGCTGCTTGCCGGCGCGCTCGGAGCGGCGGGCGTGACGTTCGATCGCGAGCTCCACGAGGCGGTCGAGCAACTTGGGATACGGCACGCCGGACAGCTCCCACAGCCGCGGGTACTGCGAGATGGGCGTGAAGCCGGGAATCGTGTTGAGCTCGTTGACGAGGAACCCGCGCCGCTCCTCGAGGAAGAAGTCGACGCGCGCCATCGCGTCGCACCGGCACGCCTCGAACGCGCGGACCGCGAGCGTGCGGACCTCGTCCCGCTGCTCCG
Organism: Acidimicrobiia bacterium; assembly: GCA_035651955.1. NCBI lineage: Bacteria > Bacillati > Actinomycetota > Acidimicrobiia > Acidimicrobiia bacterium. The sequence goes on along the minus strand of DASRES010000009.1, from coordinate 6,535 downwards.
CCGTGATCGGGGCGGGCGCGATCAGCTGCGCGGCGTCGGTCTCGTACTTGTCGGCGTAGCTGTAGAACTCGTCGCCGGGGACGATCTCGCCCGCCTCGGACGCCTCGGGCGGGTCGTCGCCGAGGATCCCGACCTCGATCTCGCGTCCGTCGACGAACTCCTCGACGAGGCCCCACTCGTCGTACGCGAGCGCGACGTCCAACGCAGCACGGAGCTGCGCGCGGTCGTGTGCCTTCGACACGCCGACGGACGAACCCATGTTGGCGGGCTTCACGAAGCACGGGTACCCGAGCTCGCTCTCGACGCGCGCCACGAGCGTGTCGTCGACGTGCGAGTCGCGGAAGGGGACGAAGCGCGCCGTCGCGAGCCCGCATGCGACGAACGCTCGCTTCATCATCACCTTGTCCATGCCGACCGCCGAGCCGAGCACGCCCGACCCGACGTACGGGAGGTCGGCCAGCTCGAGCAGTCCCTGGACCGTCCCGTCCTCGCCGTACGGCCCGTGCAGCATCGGGATCACGACGTCGACGTCGAGCGCGCCCGCGGCGCGGGTGCCGCCACCGACGGACGTCGCCGGCACCTCGTCACCGCCGACGTCGAACGCCGCCGGCAGCGCCGCCGGACCGGCCTGGATCGCACGGCGCGCGTCGTCCGCAAGGAGCCAGCGACCGTCCTTCGTGATCGCGATGGGCACGACGTCGTAGCGAGTCGGGTCGAGCGCGCGCGCGACCGCGACGGCCGTCACGCGCGAGACGTCGTGCTCGGCCGAACGGCCGCCGTAGAGGAGCAGCACCCGCGTGCGCCGGGCCGCCATCACACGACCTGCAAAACCGCGCGTATGCCGAGCCCCATGATGAACAGCCCGACGAGCCCGTAGAACATCTCGTGACGGCCGCGCATCGAGTCGCGGTACTGGTACGCGAGGCCGATCGTGAGGAACACGAGGAACCCGTAGAACATGTGGAGCTTGAACTTCGTCCCGCCTGCGGTCGCGTACTGGTTGTGCGCCGCGACGACGATCGCGCCGATGATCACCTGCAGGAGGATCGCGCCCTCGGCGACGATCGTCGCGATCCACACCCAGCGGCCGCGGTAGCGACGCCACCTCCACGCGACGAGCGCGATCACACCGGCGATCGCGTTGAGCCCGATCGCGACGTAGCCCCACTTGCGGTGGAATGCGAGCAGCGCGTCGATCACGGCAAGCGCGTCAGAGGACGGCGTCGTCCGACGTCTCGGCGAACGGGGACGCGTCGCCGCGCAGCAGGTTCTTCAGCACCTTGCCGGCCGGGTTGCGCGGCAGCGGCGTGTCGCGCAGCTCGACGTACGCGGGAACCTTGAAGTCGGCGAGACGCCGTCGGCAGAAGTCGCGCAGCTCCTCGGGCGTCGTGGTCGCGCCGGGGCGGAGCTGCACCACGGCCATGACCTCCTCGCCCAGCTCCTTGTGCGGCACGCCGACGACCGCCGCGTCGACGACGTCCGGGTGCGCGAACAGCACGTTCTCGACCTCGACGCAGGCGATGTTCTCGCCGCCCCGGATGATCATGTCCTTCGCCCGGTCGACCAGGTACAGGAACCCGTCGTCGTCGAGCCGGCCGATGTCGCCGCTGTGGAACCAGCCGTCCGTCAGGATCTCCGCGGTCGCGTCCGGCCGGTTCCAGTAGCCGCGCATCATCACCGTCGGGCCCTTGATCCAGACCTCGCCCGTCTCGCCCGTCGACACGTCCTCGTGGGTGTGCATGTCGACGATGCGCAGCTCGACCGTGGGGACCGCGCGCCCCACCGACCCGGGGTGCGAGAGGTAGTCGTCGCCACCGTTGATCGTCGCGACGGACGCCGTCTCCGTGAGCCCGTACGCGGTCGTCAACGTCGACCGCACGCGTGGGAACGCCTCCTTGATCCGCTGCACGAGCTCGGGCGCGGCCGGTGCACCGCCGTAGCTGATGCGCGTCACGGACGACAGGTCGTGCTCGGCGAAGTCGGGGGACTCGATGATCCGCCACATGATCGTCGGGACGCCGCCGATGCCCGTGACGCGCTCGCGCTCGATGACCTCCATCGCGCGCGCAGGGTCGAAGCGACCGGGGACCATGAGCACGAGCTTCGCGCCCGTCGCGTACGCGAGGACCATCGTCGCGAGGCAGCCGGTGACGTGGAACAACGGGACGACGAGCAGCGTCGCGCTCTGACCCCGGTCCTCGGAGAGCTCGGGCGGCGCGTTCCCGCGCATCGCGTCCGCGACCGCGTTGCAGAAGATGTTCTGCAGGTTCGCGAGCGCCTGGCGGTGCGTGACGGTCGCGCCCTTCGGGCGCCCCGTCGTTCCCGACGTGTACATGATGGCGAGGACGTCGTCCTCGGCGATCGGCACGTCCGGCAGCTCGCCCGGGTCGGGGCCGTGGAACAGCTCGGAGGCGGGCCGGGCCCGCCCGTCGGCGGCGTCTCCGTCCATCACGAAGACGTGACGGACCGAGTCCGTGCGTTCGACGACATCGCGCACGACGTCCCAGCGGCGCGCGTCCGTGACGAGCACGACCGAACCGGAGTCGTCGAGCGCGAACTCGAGCTCCTCCGCCTTCCACCACGCGTTCAGCGGGACGATCACCGCGCCGAGCACCGCGGCGGCCCAGAACGTCACGACCCAGTCGATCGTGTTCGCGGACAGCAGCGCCACGCGGTCGCCCGGCCCGACGCCGAGCTCCTGCAACCGCGCCGCGGTCGCACGCACGCGCGCGTTGTGGTCACCGTACGTGAGACGCTCGTCGCCCTGGACGAGGAAGTCGACGTCCGTCCTCGCCCCGGCCGCGGTCACGAGCTCGCGCACCGAGCGCATGCGCGACTTGTAGACCTGCAGCGGCACGCCCAAGACGTCCTCGGTGACGATCTCGAACGCGCCGCCGGGGCCAGTGAGCTGCTCGAGCGGGTCGGGCGCGCGCGCCGCGCTGTCGGTGTCCGTCGTGGCGTCGTCGGTCACGACGCCCGAGCCTATGTTCCTTGGTCGCTTCGGCACCGCCGCCCGGTCTCCGACCACGGCGGCACCTCAGCTCCGACAGGTTCCGTGGTCGTCTCGGCACCGCCGCCCGGTCTCCGACCACGGCGGCACCTCAGCTCCGACAGGTTCCGTGGTCGCTTCGGCACCGCCGCCCGGTCTCCGACCACGGCGGCACCTCAGCTCCGACAGGTGGCAGTGGTCAGGCTTCTTCGTGCTGGACGACGTCGAACTGCCACAGCTCGCTCCCCGTCCCGACCGGGCCGTGCGTGGCGTGGGCACGGTGCCCGTGCTGGAACGCGGGACCGGTCAGCCAGGCCTGGAAGTCGTCCTCGGACCGCCACCGTGTGTACACGAGGAAGACGTCACGATCGTCGGTCGGGCGCAGGAGCTCGAACGCCTCGAAGCCCGGCATCTTCGACACCTCACCGGCCCGGGCCGCGAACCGTTCGACCAGCTCGTCCGCGCGCTCACGCGGCACGGTGATCGCATTGATCTTGACGACGCTCATACCTGCAGGTTCTACACGCCGTGCGTCGATCGCGTGGGACGGGAGATCAGCTCACGGCGCGGAACGTGTAGTGGATCGTCGAGAACTGTCCCTCGAGCGACGGTACCGAGCCGGCGAGCCGGAGCGTGACGCGCAGGTAGTTGTGCGCGCCCGGGCCGAGCGCGAGGCCGGGCAGCGTCGTCTCGGCGATCACGACGGGGCGGGAGCCGAGCACGATCGTCGTCGTCCCGCCGCACGTGTAGCTGTACGGCGTCCCGGTGTCCGGGCCGCCCGACTCCGTCCACGGGACGCTGCAGCGGTCGACCACCAGCTGCAGCCCGTTCACGCGATCGGTGTCGAGGTGCGAGCTCGGTGACGCGACCGTCCGCAACGTGACGGCCTGCAGCGCGCGCCGGCCCGTGTTCGTGACGTCGACGACGCGCTCTGCGGCGTCGCCCGCAGCCAGATCGAGCGCCGCCGTGCCGAGCCGGTCGTTCGGCGCGTTCACCGCGACGGGGCCGAGCGTCGAGATGCCCGAGGCAGTCGCGGTCGCGCGTGTGCTCCCCGCGAACACCTCCTCCGCCCGGGTCCCGACGAGCGCGAGCGCGAGACTGCACACCGCGAAGCCGAGCAGGACCCATTCCGCGATCCGGCGCGCCGCCGAGACCGGGCGCGCGTCACCCGTCTCGCGCGGAGCCGCTCCTCGCGCCGTCCTCGACACGGTTCTCATCGCCCGGTCCGGTCCGGGGATGAGGGTTCCGAACGAAGTCAGGCGGGCGAGACGATCTCGCGCACCTCGTTCGACGTCGTGATCACCACGTCGCCCGAGGAGAGCACCGCGAGGTCGACGGGCGCGGCAACGGCTGCAGCCCGGTCGTAGCCGTTGTCACCGGTCGAGCCGTTCGTCCCCGTTCCCGCGAGCTGCGACACCGAGGCCCCGCTCACGAGCCGGACGCAGTTGTTCGACGCGTCGGCGATCACGACGCGGCCGGACGCGTCCACGGCGACGCCCGACGGTGCGCTGAGCGCGACCGACGACGCCGAGCCCGAGAAGCTGCACGTGCTCGTGCCACCGCCTCCCGCGACCTGCGCGACGTTCGCTCCGGACACCACGCGGACGCAGTTGTTCGCGGTGTCCGCGACGTACACCTTGCCGGCGGAGTCGACCGCGATGCCCGTGGGGTTGCTGAGCGCGACACCGGTCGCGGCCCCCGAGTAGCCGCACGTCGACGACGAGCCGCCGCCCGCGACGAACGCCATCGTCGAGCCGGTCACCTTGCGCACGCAGTTGTTGGTCGCGTCGGCGATGTAGACGGTGCCGGATGCGTCGACCGCGAGCGCGGCCGGTCGGCGCAGGAGGTAGCTCGTCGCCGGCCCGCTGCTGTTGCACGTCGACGTCGAACCCCCTCCCGCGAGCGGCGCGATCGTGCTCCCGGACAGCTTGCGCACGCAGTTGTTGTTCGTGTCGGCGATGTACACGTTGCCCGACGAGTCGACCGCGACACCGCTCGGGCGCGCGAGCCCGACCGACGTGGCGGCACCCGTGAAGCTGCACGACGTCGATCCGCCACCGCCCGCCACCGTCGTCACGACGCCCGTCGTCGCGTCGATGCGACGAATCCGGTTGTTGCTGGTGTCGGCGACGTACACGTCGCCGGCGGCGTCGGACGCGATTCCCGACGGGGCCTTGAACTTCGCGCTCGTGGCGGGGCCTCCGTCACCCGAGAAGCCTGACGACGTCGAGCCCGCGATCGTCGTGATGACGTCCGAGCAGTCCGTCGTCGCGACCTCGTTCGACGCCGGGCTGGTCCACGAGCTCGGCTTGTGCGTCGCGGTCACCGTGTAGTACCGGAGCGTGGGTGGTGAGGGGTTGGTGTCGTCGGTCGTCGTCGACGTCGCGCCCGACGTGCTCGTGAGCAACGCGTAGCCACTTCCGCTCGTGTTGCTGCGCGACACGTCGTAGCCGAGCGCGAACGTCGGAGACGTGTTCGTCCACGTCAGCCGGACGTCGTTCGATCCGACCCATGCACACGACAGCGGCGACGGTGCGGCGAGCACGCCGGTCGCGTACGTGACGCCCGAGACCGTCGCGGTGCCGGTGAACATCCCGAACGCGCTCGGCGCCGCGACGACGACGGCGAGCGCAGCGCTGGTCGCCGTCGCGCGCGCGAACCGGTGGACGAGCACCGCCCGCGCACGTCGGCGTGCGGCGCGGCTGCGACGCTCGCGGTTCCACGCGTCGCGCCACGCCCGGCCGGCCAGCGCGGCGACGAGCGGAGCCGCGGCGAGCAGGACGAGCACGACGTCGACGTCGCGTCGAGCGAGGAACAGGTACACGCGCCCCATCCCGGGGACGACGTGACGCGCCGTCCACACGTCGTCCCCCGCGGGGTGCACGAGCCACGGGTCGGGCGCCGGGTTGGCGTCGCCCTTCGTGACGAACGACCGGGCGCGACCGCGGCCCGTCACGCCCTCGACCCGGTGAACGACCAGAGGGCGCGCGGGCGTGGACGCCGGGGCGGACGAAGCCGACGCGCGAGCAGCCACCGGGACGTGGAACAGGATCACCGTTCCCACACGAACGTCGCGGACCGGGACTCGCTGCTCGACGACGAGCGACCCGGTCGGGACCGCCGCGCCCATGGAACCGGACCGGACGGGAACCAGGCGGCGTCCCGTCAGGTGCGCGGCGACGATCGCGACCGCGAACAGCGAGCACGCGGCGACGAGTGCCGCGGTGACGACCGCGAACGCGATCCGGGCGTGCGCGAGCGCGCGATGCGCGCTCCTACGCCGGCTGCCCGTTGCGCTGCGTTGCGGTGAACGCATAGTTGATGACCGACGACTGGTTCTGGAACGTGTTCCCCGCTGTCGACGGCAGGGTCAACGTCACGCGCAGGTAGTTGTCGGTGTTCGCAGTCAACGTCAGGTTGCTCAACGCGATCCCCGCACCGATCACCGCACGACTCGCCACCACCGAGCTCGTCGTCCCCGAGCACGTGTAGGTGTACGGGGTCGCCGACTCCGTCCACGCCACCGAGCACCGATCGATCACCATC